>NZ_RZQI01000487.1:0-4515 GCF_003998335.1 Mesorhizobium sp. M7A.F.Ca.CA.002.05.1.1
GCCGACGCCGGGCATTTCGATGAAGCGCGCGATTGCCGCGAGATCGTCGCGCAGTGCGGCCTCGTCCTTGGCCAGTATCTTGCCTGGGAAGCGGTTGGCGAGATCCTGCTCCAGTGTGTCGGCATCCGAGCCGATCAGGATGGCGCAGACGCCGATATCGCTGCGCGCCGCCAGGATTTTGCCGATGGGGGATTCGCCGATGGCATAGGCGATGGTGCCGAGGGCGGCGACGTTGCAGGCGGCCATCGGCATAGTGGTTTGTATAAGGTTCATTGCCTTCACTCCTTTGTTTGTGGCTGAACCCTAGCCACGGTGTCGGCCGTGTCTCACTCCGGTGCTTGCTTTCAAATTCAAATCTGCCTGAAAGGCGCAAAGGTAGGTGCTCTATGGCGCCCTCCTCTGTCCTACCGGACATCTCCCCCACGGGTGGGGAGATTGGCTGTCACCACCGCCTTCGCCAATCTCCAACGTTGCAGGACGAGAGCCGGCGCCGGAACTGCCAATCTCCCTCCTTGTGGGGGAGATGTCCGGTAGGACAGAGGGGCGCGCCATAGAGTGCTGATTTTGAACCGTCCGCACTTCAGCCAAGCATGCTCATTCGACACGCGTGACCGACACCTCGCCGAGCACGAACACTTCACCGCTCAGCAGGCGCAGCTCGATGTCGCCGGTTGCGGTGTGGTTCCACTCAGCCTTACCCTCATCGACCAGCCCGCCGATGGCGGCCATGACATGGGACTTCGCGCGGTTGCCGGCGGCGGTGGTGCGAGCTGTCCGATTGGTGACGCTGTCATGAGATCTTGCCATCGCGCGCATGCTTGGCCGTCATCTCCGCGCGGATCGGTAGGCGCTGTCAGATTCGCCGGCCTCACGCTCCAGCAGCGCGCGCTTGCGCTCCGCGCCCCAGGCGTAGCCGGACAGGGCGCCATCCCTGCGGGTCACGCGGTGGCAGGGAATGGCGACGGCAAGATTGTTGGCGGCGCAGGCGGCGGCGATGGCGCGGGTCGCCTTCGGTGAGCCGATGCGCCGCGCGATCTCGGCATAGGAAACCGTGCGGCCGGCGGGGATGTCGCGCAAGGCCTGCCAGACGCGCTGCTGGAACGCCGTGCCGCGCACGTCGAGCGGCAAATCGAGACCGAGCGCCGGAACTTCGACGAAACCGACGACGCGGGCGACCAGCGCCTCGTAGTCGTGATCGCCGCCGATTAGCCGTGCCCTGGGGAAACGGTCCTGCAGGTCGCGCACCAGTGCGTCAGGATCGTCGCCGAGCAGGATCGAGGCGACGCCCTTTTGACTGGACGCGACCAGGATGGTGCCGAGCGAGGTCTCGCCGACGGCGAAGCGGATCTCTTCATCGGCGCCGCCGGCGCGATAGCGCGTCGGCGTCATGCCGAGCATGCCAGTGGATTTCTCATAAAAACGTCCGCTCGAATTGAAGCCGGCATCGTAGATCGCCGTCGTCACGCTGGCGCCGTCTTCCAGGCCCTGACGAACCCTGGCTGCGCGGTGCGCGGCGGCATAGTCCTTCGGTGTCAGCCCGGTGGCCGCCTTGAAGATACGATGGAAATAACCGGCGCTGCGGCCGGCGGCATCAGCCAGTTCAGCGAGCGACGGTTCTTCCTGGCTCTGCTCGATCCTGCGGCAAGCAGCGGCGACCATCGCCGCGTTGCCGGCCTCGAGCGACGGGCCATCCGGGTCGCAGCGCCGGCACGGGCGAAAGCCGGTGGCCCTGGCCTGATCGAGCGTGTCGTGCAATTGCACATTTTTCGGATTGGCGCGCCGAGACGGGCAGGAAGGCCGGCAATAGACACCGGTCGTCGCCACCGAATACCAGAATGCGCCGTCGGCCGACTTGTCGCGCGCGACGATTCGCGCCCAGCGCGGATCGTCGGCGGCTTGCAGCGGCGTGGATTTCAGATTCTTGGCCAGGGTGATGAACATGGCCGCATTGAAGCCGCCAAAGGCCGGCCTCGCCACCCGTTTCTTGACAAGGGTCAGGAGGGTGCAAGCCTGTTCGTCGGCACGCACAAAGAGTATGGTGTGATGGAAAACATTCGACCCATTAAGACCGAAGCCGATTACGATTGGGCGATCGCCGAAATCACTAAATATTTCGAAAATGAGCCGGAGGTCGGCTCTCGCGATGGTGACCGGTTCGACGTTCTCGCAACTCTGATCGAGGCCTATGAGGACAAGCACTATCCGATCGAAGCCGCCGATCCCGTTGAAGGTGGGCCATCGCCTGGACGGCGATAGCCCTTTCGAATCAGGCAGCCTTCATCAAGCCGAGCTGGGTGAGGGCGGCGACGCCGTCATCGAGGCCGATCTCCTCGACGATCCTGCCGTCGACCACCTTCAGCACCGTGGTGCCGGTGAAACGCATCGTGCGGCCGGTGGCGGCCGGCAGCGAGCCGGCGAGGAAATCGCCGAAGGCCGGGCCGGTATGCGTGCCGCCGCCCTCCCACTGGCCGACGACATAGTCGCCCTCGGCAATCAGGTCGGCCGTGGCCCAGAAGCTGAGGTCCGGGAAGGCGGCGCGGAAGCCGCTCATGAAGGCCTTGATTTCGTCGCGGCCGCGGCGCGGCTCGTGCAGCGAGTATTTCAGCAGCATGTCGGGTGCCGCGATGTCGTCGACGACGGACAGGTCGCAGCTTTCACCCCAGAAGTCGGTGAACCATCTGACGACGACGGCCTTGTTGTCTTCTTGTCTGGTCATTGGAAGATCCTCTTGTCTCTGCAATGTGATCATCGGCGCCGCCGATGATCCGGGATCACCGGATTGGCCGATGACCTGGAGCCATGACTAGGAACATCCGGCCGATGCGAAACTCCGGTTCTTGCCGGCCAATCGAAGAGCAGAGGCGGCAGGTGAGGAGCCAACAAAGCAGCCCGCCATCGCCGTGGTAACTGTTTCTTCTCTGGTTTTGCCGCAGATTGCCCTGCGGTGGAGCAGGCGAAGCAGACGATGGCGCGTCAGGGCAAGAAAAGTCGCAATGGAACGTTCTGGGCCAAGGCCCTGGAGCGCGCCCATCTTGGTGTCTGGGACTGGGATCTTGTAACCGGCGACTGCTTCTATTCCGCGACCTGGGCGCGGATGCTGGGCTACGATGAGAGCGAACTTGCCAACACCAGCGACCTGTGGCTGCAACTGACCCATCCCGACGACCGCGAGCGGGCGCTGGCCAGCGGCGACCGCCACATTGCCGGCCTGACCGACGCCATCGAGACCGAATTGCGGCTGAAGCACAAGCAGGGACACTGGGTGTGGGTGCTCGATCGCGGCGGCGCCGTCGAGCGCGACGCGATGGGAAAGCCGCTCAGGCTGATGGGTGTGCAGACCGACATCTCCAAGCAGAAGGCGGCCGAAGCCGAACTCGAGCAGGTCAATGTGCGCTTCCGCCTGGCGCTTGCCGCCAGCGGTACCGGCATCTGGCACCACGACCTCGCCACCGGCAAAAGCTATTGGGACGAACGCACCAGGGAGATTTTCGGGCTTGTCTCCGACACCGCCGAAGTCGAGCGCGACCACTGGTTCGGCTATCTGCATCCGGACGATAAGGAGGCCGCGTCGCGCGCGCATCTGGTGCCGCTCGAAACGGACAAGGTCACCGCCGTGCAATACCGCATCGTCCGGCGCGACGGAGAGGTCCGGCACATAGAATCCCTGCTGCGTTTCATCGCCGACCCGCAAATCCCGGACCGCCGGCTGGCGGGGCAGATCCTGGGCACGGTGCGCGACATCACCGAAGACAAGCAGCGCGAGCAGGAGCTTGCCTATGCGGCCCGCCATGACGCGCTCACCGGTCTCTTGAACCGCGCCGCGTTCGACCGGCTGCTGGCCGATCACATCGCGGCCCCGCAGTTGCTGCCGCTTTCCGTGTTCTACGTCGATCTCGACTACTTCAAGGCGCTCAACGATTTTGCCGGCCACGCGGCCGGCGACCTGGCACTGAAAAGCGTTGCCCTAGGCATTCTGGGCTGCCTTCCCCCGACGGCGCATGCCGCGCGCCTGGGCGGTGACGAGTTCGCGCTGCTGATGCCCAATTGCAATACGGCGCAGGCCGGGCGGCTGGCCGACGCGGTACTTGCCGCGGTTCGCGATGCCGAACTAGGATCGACGGCCACGTCGCGCAAGCTGGCGGCCTCGATCGGCATCGCTTTCGTCGATGACGCCAACACGACGGTGGCCGACGCGCTGGCCTGCGCCGACGACGCCTGCTACGCGGCCAAGGCCGCCGGGCGGAACCGATTTGCCGTCTTCTCCACCGATACGGCATCGGGTTCGGGTGGCCTCAACGCGGCGCGCGTCGTCGCCGATACGGTCGATGCCATGGAAGACGGAAGGCTGAAGCTGTTTGGCCAGGAAATCCATCGGCTGGGCCGTCCCTGGCTGGAAAGCCGCCATGTCGAAGTGTTGGCCAGGCTCGCCGCCCGCAACGGCCGGCTGGTGCCACCCGGCGAGTTCATTCCGGTGGCCGAGCGGTTCGGCATCGCGTCGCGGCTCGACCGCTGGAT
>NZ_RZQI01000488.1:0-4507 GCF_003998335.1 Mesorhizobium sp. M7A.F.Ca.CA.002.05.1.1
AGCCACGCCGCCGCCGGGCACGATGCCTTCCTCGACCGCCGCGCGGGTGGCGTTCAGCGCATCGTCGATGCGGTCCTTCTTTTCCTTGACTTCCGACTCGGTGACGCCGCCGACGCGGATGACGGCTACGCCGCCGGAGAGCTTGGCCAGCCGCTCCTGCAGCTTTTCCTTGTCGTAGTCGGAGGTCGTCTCCTCGATCTGGCCCTTGATCTGGGCGACGCGCGCCTGGATGGTCGCCTTGGTGCCGGCCCCGTCGATGATCGTGGTGGTGTCCTTCTCGATCAGCACACGCTTGGCGCGGCCGAGCATCTCGATGGTGACGTTTTCGAGCTTGATGCCGAGGTCTTCCGAGATCATCTGGCCTGATGTCAGCACGGCGATGTCTTCCAGCATTGCCTTGCGGCGATCGCCGAAGCCCGGCGCCTTGACGGCCGCGACCTTGAGGCCGCCGCGCAGCTTGTTGACGACCAGCGTCGCCAGAGCCTCGCCCTCGACGTCCTCGGAGATGATCAGCAGCGGCCTGCCGCTCTGCACCACCGCTTCAAGGATCGGCAGCATCGCCTGCAGATTGCCGAGCTTCTTCTCGTGGATGAGGATGTAGGGCTCTTCCAACTCGACGCGCATCTTGTCGGCATTGGTGACGAAATAGGGCGAGAGATAACCGCGGTCGAACTGCATGCCTTCGACGACGTCGAGTTCGGTCTCGGCCGTCTTGGCTTCCTCGACGGTGATGACGCCGTCATTGCCGACCTTGTCCATCGCCTTGGCGATCATCTCGCCGACGCTGGCATCGCCATTGGCGGCGATGGTGCCGACCTGTGCGATCTCGGCCGACGACTTGACCTTCTTGGCGCGCGCCTGGATTTCCTTGACCACGGCGGAAACCGCCTGGTCGATGCCGCGCTTCAAATCCATGGGGTTCATGCCGGCGGCGACCAGCTTGGCGCCTTCGCGCAGGATCGAGGCGGCCAGCACCGTGGCGGTGGTGGTGCCGTCACCGGCGAGGTCGTTGGTCTTCGAGGCCACTTCGCGCACCATCTGGGCGCCCATGTTCTCGAACTTGTCGGCAAGCTCGATTTCCTTGGCGACGGTGACGCCGTCCTTGGTGATGCGCGGCGCGCCATAGGCCTTGTCGATGATGACGTTGCGGCCCTTGGGGCCGAGCGTGACCTTCACCGCATTGGTGAGGATCTCGACGCCGCGCAGCATGCGGTCGCGCGCGTCGGTGGAGAATTTGATTTCCTTGGCAGACATGATTTTTATCCAGTTCGTTCGGAGAAAATGAGGTCAGGCAGCTTTCTTGGCGGCCACGGTCTTGTCGGTTGCGGCCGTCTCGCTCTTGTCGATAACGCCCATGATGTCGGCTTCCTTCATGATCAGAAGGTCCTCGCCGTCGATCTTGACCTCGGTGCCCGACCATTTGCCGAACAGGATGAAGTCGCCGGCCTTGACGTCGAGCGGAACAAGCGTGCCGTTTTCGTCGCGTGCGCCAGGGCCGACGGCGATGACTTCGCCCTCCTGCGGCTTTTCCTTGGCAGTGTCGGGGATGATGATCCCGCCCTTGGATTTGATATCGCCTTCGGCGCGACGAATGACGACGCGGTCGTGGAGTGGCCGAAATTTCATGGGAACTTTCTTTCTGGGGCCGGCACAGGCGGCCACGCCCCTCCTCTATAGACGCGTTGGCACTCGATAGATAGGAGTGCCAAAAATTATTCGCGGGCCAAATTAAATATTCAAAAGTATTATTTCAGCTGGCCGTTTCGTGATATCCGCAGAATGTCAAATAATTCAAAAGATTGAATTTTGCCGATCGAGTGCCTATTTATCGGACAAGTTCACTTTCACGATTTCAGGCACAAGGGAGATTTCTTCGATGGCCGAAGGCAATCAGACGATCATGGAAAAAGCTGAAGCCCGCTTTGTCGACAAGCAGAAGAAGACAGCGGAGAAAAACAAGGCGACCGCCGAATATATGTCCGAGGCAAGAGCCAGGGAGATCAAGACGGCAAGGCTGAGGGAGCTTCGGCTGGCCAAGGAAGAGGCCGATCGTGTCGCCGAGGCCCTCAATCCTACGCCGAAGAAGAAGCGGGCGACCAAGAAAGCCACGGAGGCCAAGACATGAGCCTCACCTTCCCCAACCCCAGCCGCAGCTATGACGAAGCGGGCCAGCGCATTCGTTTCGTCGGCCATGACGGCATGTTCCAGATCTCATTTTCCGTCGCTGCCGACGCCATGGCCAAGATGCGGCCGGGCACTGCTGCCGATGAAGCCGGTTATCTCCAGACATTCGACACCGAGAGCAGCGCCATCCGCGAGGTGGCGTCGAAGGCCTACGACCGCACCCGCAAGAGCATGTATGTGCTGACGGCGGCCGATTTCGGCTGAAATGGCGGCGAGTTGGCGCTGACCGCGATCAGGTCTTGCGCTCGGCCCTTTCGCGGCGTTTAACGTCGCGGACATTCATCTGCACGACCATGTCCTCGGCCTCGCGCGGCCCCATCCCGACCATCACCTTTTGCCGGACAACCGCAGGCTGGCCGGTGAAGACATCGATGATGCTCCAACTCTGGGGAAGCTCCATGCGCACCGTGTAGCGGTTGGCCATGCCGGTCAGCCTCGCATCGTGAAAAACACGGCGCCCAGGATCAGCACCGTCCAGGCGACGACCGACAGTTTCAGCACCATGCCGCCATGCGCAGCCAGAAGCTTCCGCAGGTGCGGCACACCTGCCGGCGAGATTGGTGCCGCCGCCAAGGCGACAGGGGTCTTGAGGCCAAGTTTTCCAAAAACGGGCAGCAGCGACGGTTCACGCACGAAAGGCCTCGAATGTCAGGAAAAAGCGAAGCAACAACGCTCGCCTCCCTTCCATAGCACTCTTTTCGCGAGCGCCTGCATGCCAAATTCAAGACAGGACTGCTTTGACGGCCGGTCCGTACTGCCTTCGCAACACACAATCTATTCGCGGGAACTGACTGCGCTCGGGGCAGATTGGGACGCGAAATTTTGGAGGCCTCGCCTCGGGATCGAACCGAGGCTTCAGAGATTTGCCGTCTCCAGCGTAGCCGCTCCGCCACGAGGCCATGGCTGTCGAAGTAGCGGCCAAATATTTACGGAAAGGTTAATCCCGAGGGATTGTTCAGAATTTTCGGCATCGAGTTTCAGAGCGTTCGTCAGCCAACCTTGCCGGGCCTCGCTTCCGGCGCAGAGTTGCGATCCTTCACGCCCAAGCGGCAGCCCCGCCCCGTGTCGACCGAGGGCCTCCAGCACTGCGATTGACGTTTCTCCCCTACGCGCTTCCGAGGCTGCTTTTACCCCGCGTTGCATTTCGGAGGAGAGGAGCGGAGGCCAACCAACTTTTCCCCTTGAACAGCGATTCGATCTGGCTTAGCTTCATCTGAGAAAAGGTTTTCCCAAGCAATCGTCGTTGGGCTCGGCCACCTGCCGGGCCTCATCCGGCTCGGTAAGAGAAAACCTTTTCCCAACCAAGGATCTCGGCGCGATGCCATCGGACGATCTGCCTGTTCCAGTCTTTTCCAAGCCAGTCACCTTGCGTGACGTGGCCGCCCAGGCCGGAGTCAGTGTCGCCACCGCATCCAAGGCGCTCAATGGCCAGGGCCGGATGACAGCCGAGACGCGCGAACGCATTCGCGAGACCGCCCGGCGGCTCGGTTTCCGGCCCAACAGCCTGGCGCAAAGCCTGCTCCGGCGGCGCAGCTTCACCGTCGGCCTGCTCACCAACGATACCTATGGCCGCTTCTCGCTGCCGTTGATGTCGGGCATTTCGGACGCGCTGGTCGACAATGGCGTCTCGGTGTTCCTGTGCAATGTCGAGGAGGATCCGCGGCTGGGCCAGATGCATGTCGACGCCATGCTCGACAAGCGCGTTGACGGCATCATCGCCACCGGCAAGCGCATCGATCGCCATCTGCCCGTCGACCTCTCCAATCTGCGCGTCCCGGTGATCTATGCCTTCACGCAGCCAGATCCCGACGCCGTCGCCTTCGTCTCGGACGATGTTGGCGGCGCCCGGCTGGCCGTCGAGCATTTCTGCCGGCTGGGCCGCAAGCGCATCGCCCATGTCACCGGGCCGGCGAGCTTTGCCGTGGTGCACGCGCGCGTCCAGGCTTACCGCGACGTGCTGGTCGAAAACGGCCTGACGGTCAGCGAGCCGCTGCTCGGCTCCTGGTCGGAAGCCTGGGGTCACCAGGCGGTTGCGCAACTGTTCGACGGCAAAAGCGAAAGGCCGGACGCGGTCTTCTGCGGCAACGACCAGATCGCGCGCGGCGTCATCGATGCGCTGCGCGAACGCGGCCTCGACGTCCCCAGTGATGTCGGCGTCATCGGTTTCGACAATTGGGAGATCGTGGCCGAGGCGACGCGCCCACCGCTGACCTCTGTCGACATGAACCTTGTCGCGCTCGGGCGCGAGGCCGGGTTGACCCTGCTTTCGCTGGTCGGCGGCAAGCCCGCCGCGCCAGGCATTCGAAAACTGCCGTGCCGGCTG
>NZ_RZQI01000489.1:0-4505 GCF_003998335.1 Mesorhizobium sp. M7A.F.Ca.CA.002.05.1.1
CCCCAATACCCAGACAGGTTTTACCTTACTTAGGGGAAGAAATGCAACGTCCGCTGCCGGCAGGCCCGCTGCTTGTCACATTTCATCGATGACTATTTCTGGGACGAATGCGGCCGGGAAGACGCAACCGAGCAGGTTCTAACGCGACTGGCGCGGAGAATCCGTCAGCAAAGCCGTTGGTCCGTGCACTGGGCTCCCATGATCGGCTGATAGACAGCGCTCCACCTCCGCGCTATCTGATTTCCGGGATGAGCGTGGCTTGGAGGGGCGTGGTGGAAATAGTCTCTGGAACCGTTCTGCGGCTGGCCGAGGATGCCTCGGTGCAGCATGTGGGCGATGGCGCAGTCGTGCTTTTGGCGCGCAGCGGCCAGCTTTATACATGCAACGGCACGACCGAAGCCTTTCTCGGCAAGGTGGACGGCGCGCGCAACCTCGACCAGATCGTCGATCTGCTTTGCGAGGAGTTCGAGGTCGACAAGGGGACGCTCGATCAGGACATGGCGGCACTGGCCGCGGATCTGATCTCTGAAGGTATCCTCGCCGCGCCAGGTGCTTGATGACTGACGGCCCGCTCCTGCGCGCTCTGTTTCGCTGCCATCTCTGGGCAAGCGCGCGGCTGATGCCGGTCTTGGTCATCAACCGGAGCTTCGAGGAGGTGCTCGAATGGGCGCCGCTCGCCTCGTCGACGCCCTATCGCGGTCTGCCGTCCGCCTACATAGTCGCCAGCGTCAACCGCGCCGTCCGCCGTCCCTGGCTGATGCGTGACCGCAGGTGCCTGAGGGAGGGTCTGCTAGGTCATCGTTTCCTGCGCCTGGCCGGCTTCGATCCAGACCTGCGCTTCGGCATCGATCCGCAGTCGATGCAAGCGCAGCGCCTGGCAGCGCATTGCTGGGTCTGCCTCGATGGCAGGCCGGTGGTCAGCGACAAGCTTCCCGGCATGGTCGAAATCTATCGTCATCATGCCGATGCCATAAAGGCGCGTCCCGCTTGACCAGACCTTCAGCCTGCTATGGCCTCAACGGCCTGATCCTTGGCATATCGGCCGAGCGCCCGGAGCTGTGGCAGGATTTCGACCGGATGCTGGGCAGCCTGCGTATCGCGGAACCCGTCGAGCCGGACTTTCGTCTCGAAATCGCCGAGACAGACACCTTGGACGAGGCACCCAACGGATCCCTCGTCTTCGATGGCGAGGTGCCGGAGGATGGTCCCTGCCGGATGTTCGAGGATAGTGGTATCATCCATCTGGTCTTTCCCGAGCGTCAGACCGTTGCCATCAACGGCGTGGCGGGCTGGGCCGAACTCCGGATCCGCCCTGGCGCGAAAGCCGCGTGGACACCGGCAATGCTGGTGCTCGACGCCGCGCTCGACGCCGGTGGCCAGCATATGCTGCACACTGCCGGCTTGACGTTGCCGGACAGCGATGCGGTGGTGCTGATCCATGCTCCGAGCGGCACCGGCAAGACCACGACGTCACTCGCGCTGGCAATACAGGGCTTTGGCCTCTGCTCCGACGACGCCATGATCGTGCATGCCACTTCGGGCAAGGTCGTCGCCTGGGGTCTGCCGCGCGCCGTCAAGATCCATCGGAAGACCGCGGAGATGATCCCGCAGGTGGCGCCCTGCCTTGGCCAGACCTGGGATCGCAATGGCGAACAGCCCATCTCGCTAGAACGGCTGGAGGATATCATCCGGGTGGAAAACGCGTCCGCCCGGCCGGTGGCGGCCCTTCTGCACCTGGCGCGTTCCGCCGGAAGCCAGAGCCGGCTCGTCGCCATGGCCGGCACCGACGCAATGGTGGCACTGGCGGTGGACAACGTCCGCACCGGTATGACCGGGCTGCTGCCGATGCAGAAACGCCGGCTGGCGACCATCGCCGGGGTGGTCAATGCGGTGCCGACCTTCCGGTTGGAGGTGGGCGCGCGCCCGGCTGACGCTGCGGCACTGATCAGCGCCGCTCTGACGACTCGGGACTGAATACCCCAGGCAACGTGGGGCCGCTATTCCTTGTTCCCAAGGGCGTGGGGATAGCGTGTTTCGGAGTGCTTCTACTTCGCAGTTTTGCGCAAAAACAACGATTTCAGCGCAGCGCCGCCTCGTTATCCTTGCTGCGCGAGGTACGGAAGAGCAAGGGTCCGGGAAAACTCGAATGGCGCTACAAAGGTCAGGTTTGGCAGGGCACACCCGAAGCCGCTCATCTCATGGGCCCGACAGCTCCGCCCGCAGTAAGCAACGAGGCAAACATGCGCGCGTAGTTCTCCGCCTGCACGCCCCAATCCCACTCTTGGATCGTCTCGATCATGCGGGCGGCCATCCTCGACCGGAGCGATGGCGTGTCCCGCAACAAGGCTAGCTTGTTCGCAAGCCCCTCCGCAGTTCCATCGAAGAACAGCCCGTTGTCGCCATCCCGAATCAGCTCGGGCATGTTTCCCACACGGGTGGTCACCAAAGGGACACCGCACGCCGCCGCCTCCAAGCAAGGATTGGGAGTGCCTTCGCTGAGGCTGGCGCAGACATAAACGTCGAGATCCCGATAGAAGCCGGGCATCTCGTCATGGCTACGCCAGCGTTGCTCGCGAATCGCCGTCAGTAGGCGCGCGCCCGGCACGGCCGCTACCGCGGGCTCGATGACGTCGTGGAAGCCGCGATGTGCTGGACCATGGTTGCCGAGACTTCCCGCCCATCCGACACGGAGCTCGCCAGAACCGGGTTGTGGCTCTTGTGCGGGACAAAAGAACGTCGTGTCGACTCCATTGGGCGTGTAGTGGACCGGAACACGCAGTAGAGGACCGTATTCGTGCTCGAGCTGCCGATTGTTGACAAAGACAGCGCGCGCCAGCCGGTGCAGGGCGGCGAGCCCGGGCTCGCGGAATTCGCCCTCCAGCTCTCTGTGGCTGCAGATCCCGATGAGCAGCCTGTCAGACCGCCTGGCGAGGGCCGATTCCGGCAGGGGCAGCTTCGAGATCTGGAGCCAATAGAAGATGAGCACGATGTCCGCCGTGTTCACGTCCGACTCAGTCACATCATGTTGAAATCGTTGGACGATCTCGAACCTTCTTTCCAGCACGCGCCGGAGATTTTGGGTCTTGCGATCAATCGCCCAGCCGGGTCGATCCGCGATCGCCAGGACGCGGGGGAGGTGTACCTCATTCACGAGGCGTACCGCTCAAGCCAGTGCGCCGACCATGGATTGGCCTCGTCCAGATCGTCGTCCGTCGCGCTGGCGCGCACCTGGCTGGCGTCCGGCAGCAGAATATCCTCTGATCGCAAGCGGGGTCGCCATCCGTGCCAGCCACGACCAATGACCTCTTCGCTCAGAAACCGGCGGCCAGCATACTTGCATGCGGCGTGCTCTGCGCTAAGGAACAGATAGTGCTTCATGCGAAAACGCTCGGAGTAAAGCCTCACCGGACCCGCGAACCGTACGAGATGGCCGCCTGACCACGCAATCTCCATGGGGCCGTCCTGTTTCTTGTAGGCACGGACGCAGTGTGGGGAGGTTGGCCGGAACGGGTAGTAGGTGCGCAGCGTGTGTTGATAATCGGGATTGTCGTGATCGGGAGCTTCTCTGGTAGGAATGAACGTAAACTCGGAAGATTCGATCGCATTGAAGCCGAGTGCGTCGGCTGCCGCAATGGCGGAGACCAACGATGAGTACGAAGTCGGCGGAAGGTGGATCTCGTCAGCGTCAACATGCATGAACCAGTCTGCTTCGAGCGACTGAAACAGTTCCTCTTTGCGACGAAGAAGGTGCTCCCAGCAATACCAGCCGTTATGCGGGATGGTTTCGAATCCTATCAATCCGGCTCCGCAGTAGCGCTGGGCAATCTCAAGCGTTCGGTCCGTCGACTGATTGTCGCAGATGTAGACCTGTACGCCTTGACGAAAGAGGTTCTCGAGACATCCGGCGACGAACCGTTCTTCGTTCCGTGTCGTAAGGACCGCGACGACTCGCGGGGAACTCCGATCACGCGCAGCATTCGCAATGTGGGTATTGAGATCGGCCAAATTCCTCAATCCTTCGTCGTGTGCTTCCCGACGCAGGCTAAAGACTCAAAGCGGCCAAGCCAAGAGCGCCATCACTTTCCGACCTGAGGTGATGGCGCGACGCTTTTCCGGGAGAGAACGTCTCACACTTTTCCTGGAATTGCTCTCGCCCTGGCCAGCCGTTGGATCCAGCGGAAGGCGTCGCGGCGTAGGCGCGAACCAAGCTTATCCCTGGAATTGACGCCGAGCAGCGTATTCGTGGTGATCAACCGCCTGGCCAGCCGTATGGAGAGATCGGGTTTGATGCGGCCGGCGAGTTCGAGCGCGCGGCTTTCGTCGAACAACCGGCCGGTCACATCGAGCACGATTGCCAACTCGAGCTCGATGCCGGTGGTACGGGCAGCGTCGAAGAGGCGTGCTTCCGCTTCGGGTGATTGCAGCGCCCGCACGCCCTGCAGCACGTCGACGCAAAGCTGCAGCCGGTGGAATTTATGGCCGCCGGCGGCGTGCACGATGGCGAT
>NZ_RZQI01000490.1:0-4497 GCF_003998335.1 Mesorhizobium sp. M7A.F.Ca.CA.002.05.1.1
CATCTGCGAAGCCTTGAACTTGCGCGGGTCTTCCAGCTCCATCACCTGCATGGCAACACGCACCACGCCGCCCTTCCTGGGTTGGACGGCTTCCTCGGCTCGCGCCGGGACCGGCTGACCGATGAGCCCGTAGGCAATCGCCGTGCTGGCGCCGAAGGCGCTGGCCAGCGCCAGGAACTCGCGGCGGCCAAGCGCGCCGCTCTTTGCGCCTTTCGCAAATGTGCCGATCGCGGGATGAAGAGGTCTGGATGTCATATCGGTTCTCCCATTGTTGATTTTACGCCCAAATTCGGTGGAATGCCCTTGCCGCGTCGTTGCTGGGCGCTGTTTTCTACAGGACGCAGCCGATGGCGGCGGGGCCGCGACGGCGAGGGGAAGGCAAGATGAATATTCTGACGGCGATGCGGGTGTTCGATCGGGTTTGCCTGCTGGGCAGCCTGTCGGCGGCGGCGCGCGATCTCAACATGTCGACGACGGCCGTCAGCCGCACCATCAAGGAACTGGAAGACGACCTTGGCGTCCGGCTCATCAATCGCACCACAAGGCGTCTCAGCCTCACCGAGGCGGGCCGCGACTATGCTCCGCGTGCGCGCAGCCTGCTCGACGACATATCCGAACTGCAGGATTCGACGCGCGGCCTGCACAAGGAGACGCGCGGCCTGATCCGGGTTTCCTGCTCCAATGTTCTGGGCCACACGCGCATAACCAAGTTGGTGCCGAAATTCCTCGAAGAAAACCCGCTCACCACGATCGAGTTCGACCTCACCGCGCGTTATGTCGTCGGCATTGTCGAGGAAGGCTACGATGTGGCCATCCGCTTCGGCGGTCAGGCGGATTCCGCCCTGATTGCCCGCCGGCTTGGTGACGTCCGCAATTATGTCTGCGCTACGCCCGATTATTGGGATGCAAACGGCCGTCCGGTCCACCCGGATGAGCTGGCAAGCCATTCCTGCGTGCTGAGCAATTTCGCCAAGCGCCTTGGCACGTGGCCATTCATCGGACCCGACGGCCCTTTCGATGCGGCTATCGGGGGGCGGATCTCGACCAACAGCGTCGAGGCCGCCTACCAGATGACCACCGCCGGTTTCGGCATCGGCAACCTGCCCAGCCTGCTGGTCGACGCTGCGATCAGGGACGGCCGGCTGGAAGTGCAGCTGGATGAGTTTCGCCCCGGCTCCAGCCCGATCTACGCGCTCTATCCGCACCGCACCTATATTGCGGCCAAGGTGCGCGCGTTCGTCGATTTCCTGATCCGCGAACTGTCGGCCGACTTCACCGCCTGAAATGCTGCCCGATTGTCCATGGCCAACGCCGTCAGGGGCCTGGCGCGAACGCCAGGCCCCCTCTGCCCCCGTCGCCCGACGCGGCAGCGTCATTTCCACCAGGCGGTGGTGTCGTACATCGGTCCCGGCTCCTCGAAGAGCTTTTCGTATTTGCACAGTGCCGGCGTCTTGCCGAGCGGCACCGAAACGCCGTCCCTGAACGCCCATTCGCCACGTTGCGTCGTATCGGCCCGCACATAGCTGGACAGCGCAAAGGCCCGGTCGTGCTGCGATTTGTTGGGCGAGGAGCCGTGCACGGTAAGCAGCCCCCATAAAGCAAGGTCGCCCGGCTCTAGCACCAGCGGAACGATGGTCGCCGGGTCGATGCCGACTTTGCGCAACTCTTCTTCGGCGGTCAGGCCCTTCATCAGCTCGCCGGTTCCCTCGTCCGACAGGCCGAGATAGCCGAGCTTGTGGCTGCCGGGCACGACCTGAAGGCAGCCATTGTCCAGCGTCGCCCGATCGACCGCGAGGCCTGTTGTCACGGTGGCGTCGGCGACATTGTCGAAGGCCGCCTGGTTACGGAAGCGCAAATCCTGGTGGAAGCGATAACCCGTGACATTGGCGCCGGGCGGCTTCCAGTGCAGCTGTTGGGCGATCTGCCTTATGTCACGGCCGATCAGGCTCTCGAGCAGCTTCAGATAGTCGGGATTGCGGCGGAATTCTTCGAAATAGGAATTGATCCAGGAAAACCAGTAAGCCTGCAGCACATAGCGTTGGCCAAAGTCCGATTCAGGCAGGATCTGGAAATTCAGGTTGCCGTGCCGGAAGGTGGCGTGATGCTTGAGGCCTTCGGCATAGACCGCATCGGTTTCCTTCTTCAGCCGGATCATCTCGTCGCCGTCGACGAATTGTCGAACGACCGCGTATCCTTCCTCGCGGTACTGCTCCACCGCCTCGCGTGCCTGCCTGTCCGTCAGCATGTCCGTGACAACCCCTGTCTGTGATCCGTGTCGATCGTAACGAAGGGGTTGCCGGCGATAAGCCATCGATTTTGGCATCGACTTTCCCGATTATCGGGAAATTGAGCGGGGCGTCAAAGGTGGATTGGTCGCAATCGGCTGGTCAGATACGTGCTGCGCCGGCAGGCCCTAAAAATAGGTCCGCGGCGCGACAAGGTTCTTCTGCTGGCGAACATAAAAACAATAGAAGCCGAACGCTGCGGCAAACCACATGAAGGCCTCGCCCATGGCCAGCCGGTTGTTGGAATTGGTGAGGATGGTTAGGGCGAAGAAGACCAGTGTGGAGATGTAGCAGGACCATGCGGCCGGAGCGACGAGCTTGGCTCGCATGGCCAGCAGAACCTGCCTGGCCGACCAGGTGTAGAGAAAGGCAAAGAACGCCAGTCCGACCACCCCATAACGCACGGCAATCTCCAGATAACCATTGTGGAAGACATTGAAGATCATGGGATGATAGGTTCTGCTCTGCCATTCGGTCAGCCAGCTGGAACTGGCTCCGAAGATCGGGTGGCGCTTCCAGATATTGATCGCATCCGCCCACAGCATCAGCCTTTCCTTGGCTGCAAGCGGAACCGCGTCGCTCGCGATGGCGCGGTCGAAGGCGGGGAGGACCCCATGCCTGAACACATCCGGAACCAAGGTTTTGACGAATGCCATGGTATCGTCGGCGGTGGACGAGAAGATGTTGTGTGCCGCGACAATGCCGGCCGCCACGATCACCAGCACGCCACCCGAAACCAACAGTTCGCGGCGATGGCCTCTCGCCAGGGTCATGACCGCCAACAAGAGCAGAGCGAGCGCAAGCGCAAGCCACACTCCCTTTGAGCGCATCTCGATGATATTGACGAGGGCAAGCAGCAGGACGGCTGTCGACAGGGCCCAATGCAGGTTCTTGGTTGCTTTTCCGAGGTCCGTTCTCTGCGCCGAGTAGGCCATGAATTGCAGCGTGCAGAGGAAGATGAAACCGGCCGCCACCGACGCGTGGATGGGATTGTTGAAAAGCCACGGGGCAGGTTGGACGCCTTGAAACATGTCCGAATAGAAGGTGTCCGCCGCTAGGAAGACGAGACTGAGGATCATGAACCAGAGCACGAGCCGTGCGGGTTGCCTGACAAACAGCAGAAACGCGAAGCCGGTCGTCGCGTAGAACAGCGGAAACATGTAAATGCCTTCGGCGCCACCCAACTGGTGGGTGCCGAAATAGACGATCGCCAGTCGGATGAAGACGTAGAGCGACCAGCCCAGACACAGGAAGCCGACCCAACCGATCAGCGGTTTGCTGTAGGTCCACAAGTCCACTCTGAACCAGCGGATGACCGCGACCAGGGCCAGCGCCAGGCCCGCATAGCGGTAGGTGTCGGCCTCGCGCCACACCGCGGAGACCAAAGCGAGAATGGCGAGTGCCGCAAGCAACAGAAGCAAGGTGTGGCGCGGCGCGTTGTCCTTGGCATCATCCAGGGCATCTCGCGGCAGAGGGGGCGGCAGCAGGACGTGATGCAGGCGGCGCAGTTCGTCGCTGGCCCGTAACACCCCGGCACGTAGCCGGCTCGGCCCGCCCAGCCTTGCGGATTTGTAGCTTCCCGAGGGACCGGCTATGCCCGAGATCCCACTGCTGGCGGCGAAGCCAAGCACGTTTTGGCGGACCGAATAGACTTTCAGGCCAGTATCCCAAAAGCGCTCGAGCGCGACGTCCCATGGCATTTTCATTACGGCGAGCGCCGACAACAGACCCTGCGCGCCCTCTCGCGTCACCAGATAGGCGGCGGCCGAGCCTTGCGGGCCATGCAGCGCACGACCGATCTCATCGCCTTCCGCCGTCTCGACCGCGCGCATGAAGAAGCTCATGCGATGGTTGGTCAGCTTGATGACATCGAAATCCGGCACCGCCGCGATGATGGCCTCGATGCGCCGCATGGTGCTTTCGCTGAAGAGGACGTCGTCCTCGACAATCAGGCCATGGGCGCTGCCACCGGCCAGGAACGTTTCCAGCGCCCGGATATGGCTGCGGTAACAGGCATATTCGCCCGAAAGGATGTCGCGCCCGCTCAGCTTGCGCGCGGCTGGAAGATCGATCTCCGTCCAGGCCTCTTTGGCAAGCGCATGGCCGTCGACGGCGGCAATGCGCTGCAAGGTCAGTCCCGCCGCTTCGGCGCTGGCGAGCAATTCGCTCCAGCGCTGGGTCTCGCGATCGAGGTTGATGGCGAAGATAGGGA
>NZ_RZQI01000048.1:0-13948 GCF_003998335.1 Mesorhizobium sp. M7A.F.Ca.CA.002.05.1.1
GATCTTCGATTTCTCCGGCCTGCAGGCGCGCAGCGTCGAGGTCGTGCTGCGCGAGGCCGGCAAGCAACCGGCCGACATCGAGGGCATCTGCGACGGCACGCTGGCGATCCGTGCCGGCGGCGGTTCACGCACCATCGCCATGGGCACGGCATTCCGTTTTCGCCTGTCCGGCGAGGACGACACGGTCAGCCTGTTTCCGAGTGACGGCCTGAACCGCTGCACCGCAAGGATCCGCTCCAGCCTTGCCCCGGCCGGCGCGCCGCTCACCATTCGGCGCGAAGAGGCCGCCGATCCGGCTCTCGCCGCCTTCGACAGTCGCTACGAGCGTTGCACGACGCCTAACCCCACCGGCCTCGATGCGCTCAGCCGCGCCTTCTATGCCAGCCGCTGGCTGTCGCAGACCTGCGCCTTGCCGATCGGAAAGCCGCGCCTGCTGCGCAAATCGCGCGATGGCTTCAACGCCAAGGTCGAGGCGCTGATAGGGGCGCCGCTGTCCGACAGCGCCATCGACAAGGGCGACCCGGAGCTGCCGCTCGACTTCTCCAGGGCGCCAAGGCTGAAGCTGATCTACCTGTCGTCGCTGGAGTTCAAGGCCGACTTCTCCGGCCGCATCATCGAACGGCTGATCCGCCACCATGCAGCCCTCGGCACCAAGGTGCGCATCCTGGTCACCGACGTGCTGGAGCGCGACAAGGACGACGCCCTGCTGCATCGGCTGGCGGCCGAATTCCCCAATGTCCAATTGCAGGAATATCGCTGGCGGGCGGACCATGGTGCGCCGATCGACGAGCAGATTTCACAACTGCACAAGGTCCATCACGTCAAGATGCTGGCGACGCTTGCCGACGATCCACGGCGGTCGCGCGCCATCATCGGCGGCCGCAACATCCATGACGGCTTCCTGTTCCACCAGCCGATCGATCTGTCGCGCTATCCAGACCTTGAGCAATACGGCAAGACCGACGGGCTCTCGCTGAACTACTATTCGAACTGGAGCGACTTCGACATCGAGTTCGCCGATCCGGCCACGGTCGAAATGCTGGCTGCGCATCTTTCGACAGTGTGGCTGCGCGACGCCGACACCAATCTGGCGCGCCCCTTCTCCATTCCGGTCCGGTCCGACGGCGCCCGCCCGTCAGGCACGGCACGACACTTCATTTCGGTGCCCTACGAGGACGGCCATGCGCTGGAGGACTATTTCGTCGAACTGGTCGACGCTGCCCAGCACCATATCCAGATCGTCAATCCCTACCTCAACCTGACGCCCAAGCTTGCCCAGGCTGTTGACCGGGCGCTCGCCCGCGGCGTCAGGATCGACATTGTCGGCCGCATCGATCTCAAGGGCGATATCGGCGGCAAGTTTCTCACCGCGCTCAACAAGCTGTTCGTCGAGAAATATGGCGACCGCATCAACATCCGCGAATTCAAGGCGCCTGACGTGGTGCTGCATTCCAAGATCATGATGATCGACGAAAGGTTGGTCGCCATCTCGTCGGTCAATCTCAACAACCGCAGCTTCTTCCACGACAGTGAGAACGGCATGATGGTGCTCGATCCGGCCTTCTACACCAGGATGAAGCCGATCTATGACGACTATGTCGCCCACTCCAATCCGGTCGCCACCAATGTGACGATCCCATGGGCCTATCGGCTGCTGTTCGACGAGGACTGGGTCCGGCAGGCATTCTGACCCTCTACCGTAGATAGCGCTCCTGCGCGAGGTCGCGAACGTCGATGTCAGGCACCCGGCTGGAGATGATGTCGGCCAGAACCTTGCCCGAGCCACAAGCCATGGTCCAGCCGAGCGTGCCGTGGCCGGTGTTGAGATAGAGATTGGAAAGCTCGGTGCGGCCGATCAGCGGCGGACCATCCGGCGTCATCGGCCGCAGCCCGCACCAGAACGTCGCGTCCCGCATGGCGCCGGCGCCCGGAAAGAGATCGCCAACCGAGTGTTCCAGCGTGCGCCGCCGCGATTCGTGCAGCCTGAGGTCGAAGCCGGAAATCTCGGCCGTACCACCAACCCGGATGCGGTCGCCGAGCCGGGTGATCGCCACCTTGTAGGTCTCGTCCATCACCGTCGACACCGGTGCCGCGGCGGCGTCCTTGATCGGCACGGTGATCGAATAGCCCTTGACCGGATAGACCGGGATCGGCCGCTTCACCCGGCGCATGAAACCTGCCGAATAACTGCCCAGCGCCATCACATAGGCGTCGGCGGTTTTCCAGCCCTTGCTGGTGCTGAGATTGGCGATGCGGTTGCGGCTGCGGATGACGCGCCAGATCGTCACGTCGTACTCGAACTTGACGCCACGGGCCACACAGAGTTCGGCCAGCCTGTCGGTGAACATCTTGCAGTCGCCGGTCTCGTCGTGCGGCAGCCTGAGGCCGCCGACGAACTTTTCGCGCACCCCGGCAAGGCCAGGCTCAGCCGCGATGCAGCCGTCCTGGTCGAGGGTCTCGTAAGGCACGCCATACTTCTTCAGCACCTCGACATCTCCGCCGGTGCCGTCAAGCTGCTTTTGCGTCCGGAACAGCTGCAGCGTGCCCTGGGTGCGCTCGTCATAGGCGATGCCGGTCGCTTCGCGTAGCGCCTTCAGCGTGTCGCGGCTGTATTCGGCGAGCGGCACCATGCGCGCCTTGTTGATCGCATAGCGCTCGGCGGTGCAGTTGCGCAGCATCTTGATCAGCCATGTCCACATATGCGGGTCGAAGGCCGGCCGCACCACCAGCGGGCCATGCTTCATCAGCAGCCATTTGATCGCCTTCAGCGGAATGCCGGGTCCGGCCCAGGGCGAGGCGTAGCCGGGCGAAATCTCGCCGGCATTGGCGAAGCTGGTTTCCAGCGCCGGGCCTTTCTGGCGATCGAGAACCGTCACCTCGTGGCCGGCCTCGGCAAGAAAGTACGCCGTGGTCACTCCGATGACGCCGCCGCCCAGCACCATGATCTTCATCGTTCACTCCTTGCCGCGCCGCACGCCCTTGAGGACGCCTGGACGCGGCCGTATTTCCGATTTGCGCACGATCCCCAGCGAAAATCGATGCCGACTTTCGGGATCATGCAGTGTTGCCTGTTCACGCCGCCGTGGGACCGGGGTCGTCATCCCCTGTCTGCCGCATTCCGGCCCTTTCGCCAAGGGGCCGCCAATCGGCTGCGGCGCTGTAGACGAGGGTGAGCCCATGCGGCCGTCGCGCCTCGTCTCGGGATTTCTCCCTGACGGCACGCCGCGCGGCCTCCGGCTGGTAGAGCACGGTCGCGATCAGGACCGACTCCCGCCTGCCGTCGGCCTGTTCGATCCATGCAGTCTGACCCTCGGCCATGCCGAGCATGCAAAGCCCCCGCCTTGTCATGATCGACAGGCTGGAGCCGACCGGACCGTGCACCTCATTCTGCACCAGAGTTCGGGTCTCGGCAGGGCCGGCATCGACACGAAACACCAGCCTGCTGTTCAGCGTCACGATATCGGATCCGACCGAATCGATCGCGACGACCTCGGCTTTGGAAAGCTTCTCTTCAAGCATTGGAACAATCGGATCCGCGAAAGCCCGCCAACGCTCCAACATGATCTCGAGGACGGCGAAGTCCTTCGTCGTCAGCCGGAAATTCGCGCCTGTCATCGCCGTCTCCATGCTCAGGACCCTTCCCGCCCGCAGGCCGGCGCATCGACCGCTTCGATGGTCGCCGACAGTTCCCGGCCGCCACGGCTGCTCCAGCACACTGTCTGCCCGATCGACGCGCCGATAAGCGCCGTCCCCATCGGCGTCAGCACCGAGATCCTGTTTTCACTGATGTCTGCTTCGCCGGGATAGACCAGCGTGATGCGCTGGGTGTGGCCGCCATCGTTGCGGATTGTCACCGTCGAACCCATCCGCACCACGTTGGCCGGCATGGAAGCCGCTGCCGTCACGAAGGCACGGTCCATCTCCGAAAGCAGTTCTTCGGCCGTCTCGGGCACGCGGTCGAGCGACGCCCGCGCCAGGCCCGTCAGCCGGTGGTGGTCGGCATCGCTGACCAGAAGCCGGCTCGGTGGACGCAATCCTGTTGCATGTTGCATGGCAAACCTCATGACTTGGCGCATCCAACAGACGCGCGCCTGCCGCCGCACAAACGGTGGCTTGATGAAAGCCGGCAGCCGCGAAGCTGTCTGGCTCGGGAATGATGATGTCAGGTAGAAATGCCCCGGTTCGGACGGACGCCAAAAGGCGGCCGCGCCGGGGCTACGATCCCGCGATCGGGCAGACCCGGAACAAGGTTCTGATATAAGCGAGGTTGCTCATGCCCGGAGCCTTGCCGACAGGCGTCCGCTTGTCAAGCGCGGCCAAACCGCTCAACCGCCGACATAGCGCCGATGGAAGCGCGGGCCGAGGCTGGTCAGGATCTCGTAGCCGATGGTGCCGGCATGGCCGGCGGCGTCATCGACGCTTTGCGAGGGACCGAGCAGTTCGACGAGATCACCCTCGCGCAGCCTGCCGACCGGCAGGGCGGAAATGTCGAGAATGATCGAATCCATCGACACCCGCCCGAGGAAAGGCAGCCGCACGCCCTCGAACCAGGCGGCGGACGCGGCGCGGCGTTGCCAGCCATCCGCGTAGCCGAACGAAATCGTCGCCAGCCTGAGCGGGCCTTGCGCATGATAGGTGTGGCCATAGCCGACGCCGGCGCCTTTTTCGACGCTGCGCGTCTGTGCCACCTTTGCCTGCAGCCGCACCACCGGCAGCATCGGATTGGACTTTGCCGGCGTCGGATTGATGCCGTAGAGCGCGGCACCGGGGCGGGCGAGATCGTAGTGAAAGCGCTCCCCAAGAAAGATGCCGGAGGAATTGGTCAGCGATGCCGGCGCCTCCGGCAGCATCTTGCGCAGCCGCTCGAACGCCAGCCGCTGCTTCTCATTGGCCGGATGCTCCGGCTCGTCGGCGCAGGCCAGATGGCTCATCACGTAACGGATGTCGATGCCGTCGAAGGCCTGCGGGTCGGCGGCGATGCGATCCACATCCCGAGGCGCCATGCCGAGCCGCGACATGCCGCTGTCGACCTGGATCGCGGCCTGCAGTTTTCGGCCGGCGCGGCGAGCCGTCACACGCCAAGCCGCCAGTTGCTCGGGGCTGTTGATAACAGCGCAAAGGTTTGCTGCCACGGCGTCCGGCTCGGCACCGGGCGGAATGCCGTTCAACACGAAAATGGCAGGGCCCGGCCCAAGCGAGTGGCGCAGGGCGACGCCTTCGCCCAGAAGCGCAACGAAGAAGATATCGCAGCCGTCGCGCAGCAGCGCCGCCGCGACCTGGCCGGCGCCCACGCCGTAGCCGTCCGCCTTGAGCACCCCAGCGCAGGCAACATCGCCCAACCGCGCCTTCAGCCGCCGGTAGTTTTCACGGATTGCACCGAGATCGATGGTGAGGATGGCCCCAGCCGCCACTTCGCTTGTGGCGGTGACCTCTTCTGGGGGCGACTTTTGGGGGGCGTCGTTCATGGCGACCCTTCGCGTGCTAGTGGATACATCAATAGGACCGCCGGGCCGGCGCGGCAACCGCGGTTGTTGTATAGCGGCTATTGCACCAGATGCCGGAATGCCGTCACCACATCCTCATAGACATGGCGCTTGAACGGCACGATCAGGTCGGGAAGGTCCTGCATAGGCCGCCATGCCCATTTGTCGAACTCTGCGGTGTGGCCACCCGGCGGCGGGTTGATCTGGATCTCGCTGACATCGCCGTGGAAGCGAAAGGCGAACCATTTCTGCGTCTGGCCGCGATACCGGCCCTTGAAGGCGATGCCGACGAGATGGTCCGGCAAATCATAGTTGATCCAGTCCGGCGCCTCGGCCAGCAGCGAGACGCCTCGCATGCCGGTCTCCTCATAGAGCTCGCGCTCGGCCGCCTGCAATGGCTCCTCGCCCTCGTCGATGCCGCCCTGCGGCATCTGCCAGAGCTGCGTCGTGCCGGCAAATTCGCTGTCCGGTTCGGCAATCCGGTGCCCGACCCAGACAAGGCCCTCGGCATTGAGGATCATCAGCCCGACACATGGACGGTAAGGCAGCGTTTCGCGGTCGATCTTGTTCGTCTTTGGCATCAGTCAGTCTTTCCAGCCGTCTTACGATGGCTAGCCTTTTTGCGGATCTATAGCCACCGCTGAAATCGGCACGATCTCTATGCCGCGCTTCTTGGCCTCGACCACCCAGGACGACACGGTATCGACCGTCAAGTCGAAGGCCGAACCGATGCCGACGGCAGTGCCTTTGGCCCGCGCGGTCGCCTCCAGGCTGTCTAGCTTCTTCAGGATTTCGCCGCGATCCTGCACGGCATCGATCGCCATGTCGCCGGCGACGAAGGGCACGCCATCCTTCAGCGCCAGGTCCGGCGCCAGGCTGCGCGCCGACGAGCCGTCATCGATATAGGCGAGGCCGCGTTTGCCGAGCTCGGCGATGAACGGCTCCATCGCCGCGGCATCGGCGGAAAAGCGGGCGCCCATATAGTTCATGACGCCGGTATAATTGGTCGTCCGCGACAGCGCCCAGTGCAGGCTCTTCAGGTTCTCATCCGCGCTCGCCGCCACCGTCAGCGTGTTGCGGCCCGGATTTACCTTCGGATAATCGAACGGTTCGAGCGGCACCTGCATGACGATCTCGTGGCCGCTCTGCCTGGCTGCCTGCATCCACCGGCCGATGCTGTTGCCTTGCGGCGCGAAAGCCAGCGTCACTTCCGCCGGCAGCTTGGCGATGGCCGCCTGGGTGCCGGTCTGCGAAACCGAAAGCCCGCCGATGACGATCGCCACCCGTGCGCCGCGCCCGCCCGACCAGGGCCGCGCATAGACGTCGAACGGCCGCCTGCCATCCGTGGCGCGCACCGGCAACGGTCCGGTCTCGCTGGTCTCGATCAGCGCCTTGTCGGGAATATGCGCGATCTTCAGGTTCTGACCGATGGTCGACGGATCGCGAATGACGATCGCTGCCTTGGGCGGCCCATCGCCCTCCTCCGTCTGCACATGGATAATCTGCGGCCCGCCTGATTTGACCGGCGCCTCCGGCTTCGGTGCCGCCGGGGCCAATGCAGGCGGCGCGGCGGCAGGCTCGGCCGCCGCGGTCACTTTCGGCGTTGAAACGGCAACCTCTTGCGGCTTTCTAAACGGTTTTTCCCTGAGCGCGATCGCGCCGGAGACGCCGGCCACCGCCAGCACGGCCACTGTCGCCATGATCGCACCGCCGCTGATCTTGCCGGCGGCGCGCGGCGACCGGACTGCCTGTCCGAGCGGGCGTTCGATGTCCTTGCCGATATCAGCCAAGCCTAATCCCCGGGCACATGGCTCCGAAGACGAAGCCGCTTCGAAAAGACATGCGCGAATTCATCAATTCCGGCGCACCCCGCGCCATGTCTTGGGAGCTTTGCCTCGCTCCCCGAATCAAACTGCCGGAACCTTTCGGTCCCGGCAGCATCGCATTGCTTCCATCTGGCTCAAACAGAAAGATGGGGCGGCGCGTGCGCCGCTCCAGATCCTTACTGGTTGAGAACCGCCTTTTGCGGATTGGGCGGGAAGGACGGATCGGTCTTCTGGCCACGCAGCAGCTGCTCGGCATAGATGAGCTGCAGATCGTCTTTCGGATCCGGCGGCACATAGGCCGCCGAGCCCGAACCCGTCGTGCTCTCGTCGGCGCCCTTGATATGGCCCTTGAGATCGGATTCGCCACGTGTCAGATCCCTGCCCTGCAGTTCCGGCGGCAGTGGCTGTTCGACCTTGATGTCCGGCGTGATGCCCTTGCCCTGGATCGACTTGCCGGACGGCGTGTAATAGAGCGCCGTCGTCAGCCGCAGCGCACCATTCTCGCCGAGCGGAATGATGGTCTGCACCGAACCCTTGCCGAAGGACTGCGTGCCGACCACCGTGACACGGCGCAGGTCCTGCAGCGCGCCGGCGACGATTTCCGACGCACTGGCCGAACCGCCATTGACCAGGACGATCATCGGCTTGCCGTTGATGTCGTCGACCTGCTTGGGCTTGGCGTCGAAGCGGGTGACGTCCTTGGGGTCGCGGCCGCGCGTCGAGACGATCTCGCCGCGGTTGAGGAAGGCATCGGACACGCTCACCGCCTGGTCGAGCAGGCCACCTGGATTGAGGCGGAGATCCAGAACGTAGCCCTTCAGCTTGTCGTCGGGAATCTGCTTCTTGATGGTGTCGATGGCGTTCTCGAGGTCGTCATAGGTCTTTTCGGTGAAGGAGGTGATCTTCATGTAGCCGATGTCGTTCTCCACCCGGAACTTGACCGCCTTGACCTTGATGATGTCGCGCACGACCGTCAGTTCGATCGGCTTGTCGGCGCCCTGGCGCAGGATGGTCAGCTTGATCGGCGTGTTGACCAGGCCGCGCATCTTGTCGACCGCATCGTTGAGGGTCAGGCCGCGAACCTCTTCGCCGTCGATCTTGGCGATGTAGTCGCCGGCCAGCACGCCTGCCTTGGCGGCCGGCGTGTCGTCGATCGGCGTGATCACCTTGACCAGATCGTTCTCCATGGTGACCTCGATGCCGAGGCCGCCGAACTCGCCCTTGGTCTGGACGCGCATATCCTGCGCCTGCTCGGCATTCATGTAGGAGGAGTGCGGGTCAAGCGAGGCCAGCATGCCGTTGATGGCATTCTCGACCAGCGACTTGTCGTCGGGCGGTGTCACATACTGTGCCCGCACCCGCTCGAAGATATCGCCGAAGATCGCCAGTTGCTTGTAGGTCTCCGACCCTGCAGCGTTCGCCGCCGAGCCGGGCGCGCCATAGACCAGGCTCATGGCGGACGCGCCCATCAGCGCACCGGCAAACAGAAGCGACAGTTTCCGCATTATTCACGTCCTTCCAGAAAAACGGTCCGCCCACCATGGGGCCGGATCGACGGGTTTTCCATCCTTGCGGAACTCGACATAGAGTTCCGGCGTGGCATTTCCATTCTTCGAAACCGAGGTGCTCGCCACCCGGGCCTCTCCCATCGCACCGATCGGCTCTCCTGCAAGCACTGATTGACCGGTCGCGACGCTGATTCTGCTCATCCCCGCCAAAACGACATGATAGCCGTCGCCTGCGTTCAGGATCAAGAGTTGACCATAAGAGCGAAACGGCCCCGCATAAAGCACATTTCCATCCGCCGGCGCGGTAACGATGGCTCCCGATTGTGTCGCAACCATGTCGCCAAGCATCACCGCGCCGTTACCGTCATCGGCGCCGAATCGCCGCTTGATACGGCCGGTCACCGGCAGCGCGATCTGTCCCTGAAGGGCCGAAAAGGGCACCGCGGCGGCAAGTTGGTTGCTTTCCGGAACGGGCAGCGACGCCAGTTCCGCCGGCGCCGATGTGTTGTCGCCGCTTGCCGTCTTCTGCTCGGCGGCCTTGGCAGCATCGGCAGCCTTGCGGCTCTTGTCGGCCTGCGCTTCGAGCGACGCGATCAACTCCTTCAGGCTGCCGGCCTTGGCCGCCAGCGCTTCGGATCGCTGCTTTTCGGCGGCCATTTGCGTCTGCGTGTCGGCTTCGAGCTTCTGCTTGGCCTCCAGCAGCATGCCGAGCCGCTTCTTTTCCGCCGTCTGGTCGCCGACCGCCGCCGTCAGCCGCGCCCGTTCGGCCTCGATCGACGCCGTGATCCTGGTCTGTTCCTTGAGATCGGCAAGCAGGCTATCGGTCTGCTGGCGCAGTTCCGGCACCACCGCGCCGAGCAGGATGGCGCTGCGCACCGACGACAGCGCGTCCTCGGGCTTGACCAGGATCGCCGGCGGCGGGTTGAGGCCCATGCGCTGCAGCGCGCCCAGCACTTCGGCCAGAACGTCGCGCCGCGCCATCAGCGAGGCGCGGATCTTCTGTTCCTGGCCCTTCAGTCCTTCCAGCCGGGCGCCGATGTCCTCGATGTCCTGGCCGAGCTTCTGCTCGGTCATCGCCGACTGGATCAATGCGGCGGTGATCGAGGCGTGATCCTTCTTGATCGTCGCGATATCGGCGGAGAGTTTGGCCAATCGTTCCGACGACAGCGTGATCTCCTTCGAGACCCGTTCATATTCGGCCCGGCTCTGATCCGGATCGGGAGCCATGTCGAGCGTGTTTTCCGCCCGCCCCGCATGCAGCGACAGCACAAGCACCGCCACCGCGATGCCGCAGCGCGCGCGCCAGGAGCCCGTTCTTGATTTTCTGTCTTCAGACATTGAAGCCCGACTCTATGCGTGGCTTCGTTAACGAACAATCAACCATGTTCGAAACCGCCCACTCGATGCAATCTTGCCTCGGCATTGGGGCGGAAATCCGGGTGTACTGCACCAATTCACCGGTTTACGAGCGATGATAAGGATGTCCCGAAAGGATGGTGGCCGCCCGATAAAGCTGCTCTCCCAGCATCACGCGCACCAGCTGATGCGGCCATGTCAACAATCCGAACGACATCACCAGTTCGGCCTGGTCGCGCAGCGACTGGTCGTGACCGTCGGCGCCGCCGATGGCGATGACCAGCGCCTTGCGGCCACCGTCACGCAACAGGCCGAGGCGCCCGGCGAAATCTTCCGAGGAAAAGCTTTTGCCGCGTTCGTCCAGCAGGATCAAAGCGGTGCCGGGCTGCAACTGCGTCTGCAGTTTCTGGCCTTCCTCACGCCGGCGCTCGTTGGCGGTCTGGCTGCGCCCCTCGGCAATCTCGGCAATGCCGCCAAATTCAAGCCCCACGGCCGGGCCGCTCTTGGCGAAGCGCTCGAAATAGCGGTCGGCAAGCAGCTTTTCGGGGCCGGCTTTCATCCGGCCCACGGCATGAACTGATATCTTCATCCTCGCCTTGTAAGCCGCGCGAACGACTTAGTGGAGCGTTTCTTCCTCGAGGTCCGGCGCCTGCCACATCTTTTCGAGATTGTAGAATTCGCGGACTTCGGGGCGGAAGACATGGACGATGATGTCGCCAGAATCGATCAGGACCCAGTCGGCGCCGGACAGCCCCTCAACGCGCGCGGTGCCGAGACCGGCATCCTTGATCGCTTTGAGAAGATGATCGGCGACAGCCGCGACATGACGGTGCGATCGGCCCGAAGCGACGACCATGTAGTCGCCGAGGCTCGATTTCCCCTGGATGTCGATGGAGACAATGTTTTCGGCCTTGGAGTCTTCCAGACTGGCAAGGACTGTCTTGATGGCGCGGGACACGGCGTCGTCTACGCTGATCCTGGCCGGCGAAGGCATGATATCGGCCTTCTTCCGCAGTGCTGTTCTCAGTGTATTTCCTTTCGCAGCAAGAACAACCAAATCACCCCTTGAAGCAGGTGACACCACTTAGATAGGCAGAGTTCCCTGACAGTTTCAAGACGGGACCCTGCCTCGCACGAACGTATTGTCGCTCTTGTGGTTCCGCTGCACGCCGGAAAAGATCGGAACCCTCACCGCCCGCATGGGTTATCGGCTCACCGACCAACCGGATTCCCCCCATGCCGATCGACCCGCAAAACGCCTTTCTCAGCGTCCAGGCTGGCCTCGCCCAACTGAGCACGCTGATTGTTTCGTACTCCTTCTCGGCCATCGGTGCCGTCATCCTCTTGATTGTCGGCTACATCGTCGCCGGTCTTGCCGAACGTTCGATCTTCGCCGGTCTCGGCCATATCCATGGTTTCGATGCGACGTTGCGGCATTTCTTCTCCAAGATCGTCCGCTACGCCATCCTGATCCTCGTCACCATCATGGTGCTCGGCCAGTTCGGCGTGCAGACGGCCTCGATCATTGCCGCGATCGGTGCCATTGGCCTCGCCATCGGTCTGGCGTTGCAGGGCACGCTGCAGAACATCGCCGCCGGCATCATGCTTCTGGCGCTGCGGCCGTTCCGCATCGGCGAATCCGTCGAGGTTGGTTCGATCGCCGGCACGATCGAGGAAATCGGTCTGTTCGCGACCAAGCTCAGGACCGCCGACGGCGTCTACATCCTGGCGCCCAACTCGACGTTGTGGAACCAGCCGGTGCGCAACTTCTCGCGCAACGGCGTACGCCGCAGCGACATCACACTCTCCATCGGCTCCTGGAACGACATCGACAGGGCGCAGAAAACCTTGCTTGCCACTGCCGCGGCCGAACGGCGAGTGAAACGTGAGCCGGCGCCGATCGCTTTCGTCTCGACATTGGGTGACAGCACTGTTTCGATTGCCTTGCGCTATTGGACATCGTCGGCGGACTTCTTCGCCACCCAGACTGATCTCACCAAGCGCGCCAAACAGGAATTCGATAGCGAAGGCATATCGATCCCGCTGCCGCCGCCGGAAGCGCCCCAACCCGAAGCCCGCCGGCAATAGTCGGTTGGCTCAGTGCCGGCCCTCATCGTCCGGTGCGAAGGCAAGTTCGACCGGCAAAGGCGCCTGCGCCGTCATCGGTGCGAAACTGCCGGTTTCACCGACCGGGACCGCACGCGTCGTGAACACACGCAAAAGCACGAACAGGCAGAAGGCAGCGGCGATGAGAACAGCCACATAGATGAAAGCCTGCGTTCCGAAGACGGCCGACAGCGCCGTCACGATGCCGGGCACGACGAAACCCGACAGCGACCAGGCAAACAAAAGCGAACTGGACAGCGCCACCATGTCGTCCTTGCCGGCGCGGTCGGCGGCATGTGCGCTGGCCAGCGAATAGATCGATTCCGAGGCGCCGTCCCACACGATATAGATCACAACCAACGCGGCCAACGCGCCGCCATCGTACCCGAGCGCAAATACGCCGGCGACCATGGCGAGCGCGGATGCGGCGATCAGCACATAGCGGCGGTCGGTTCGATCAGAAATCCAGCCAAGCGGGATCTGCAGGATCAGCGTGCCGAGAGGCATCGCCGAAAGCAGCAGCGCCACATCGGCCTGGCTGTAGCCCTTGGCCGTGGCGTGGATCGGCGCGAAGCCCGCAATCGACATTGACAGGCCGCCGACCGCAAGCATGCCGGCGACGCCGACCGGTGAAACCCGCCAGGCGCGGCGCAGCGCCACCGAGGCCGCCTGCGGTGCCGGCGGCTGGGCAAGTCGGGTCATCCCGACGGGAAGGATCGATAGCGCCGTGAAGGCGATGCCGATCAGCGGCGCATCCGCTGTCCTGATATCCACCAGCGCCAGCGTCGCGTAGCCGACGCCAAGCCCGGCGACATAGGCAACGTAGAAGAAAGCCATGACCCGGCCACGGATGGCGTTGGCAACGGCGTCGTTCAGCCAGCTCTGCGCGACGATGAACAGGCCGCAGATGGCAAAGCCGTAGAGCGCGCGGGCGGCTATCCACAGCAGCGGATGGACCCCGGCGCCGACGGCGGCGTTGGCGAGTGCGATCAGCGCCGACAACACCATGAAGGCACGGGCATGGCCGACCCTTCGCACCAGCGGTCCGGTCAGGATGCAGCCCGCCAGCCCACCGGCCGAAAGTCCGGTGATGATAAGTCCGGCCCAGGTCGGATCGAAACCCTCGGCGCCGAGCCGAACCGGGATATAGGCAAACATCAGCCCGTTGCCGACGGCTATCAGTGCCATCGACACGATGACGCTGGCAATCGCGATCAGCGGTGTGGGCTCGGCGCCCTGCTCGGCTTCGCTGCGGGTTTTCCTGGGAATCGACATGCCTGCTCAGGATTGCCCATGAAACGGGCAAAGGGAGCGATAAAAGCGACATGGGCGGGCGGTCGGGCTCACCCCTTCGCCAGCTTGCGGATCGCACTTGATGACAGCGACGAGCGCGGGCCGTGGATAAAGGTCCAGGCCGGCGCTTTCATGCGGGCAAGCCGCGGCGCATCGCCCTCGTCGATGCGGGCATAGTCGAAGGTCTTGGCGACGACGGAGGACAGGAACGACAGCGTCGCGCCCGGGCGGTCGATGACGGCGATCGGGAAGGTCATGACGATCTCGCGCCAGCGCTGCCAGCGGTGGAAATCGCGCAAACTATCCGCACCCATGATCCAGACGAAGTCGACCCCGGGATTGCGCGCCTTGACCAGCGCCAGCGTGTCGGCGGTGT
>NZ_RZQI01000491.1:0-4488 GCF_003998335.1 Mesorhizobium sp. M7A.F.Ca.CA.002.05.1.1
CGCCGAAGGCGTGCCGACGGCGGCGATCGCTGCCCGCATCGCCACCGAGCGCAACATCGACGCGCCGATCATTGCCGCCGTCGCCGCCATACTGGACGGTGCCATCACCGTCCGGCAGGCTGTGACGGCCTTGATGACCCGGCCGCTGAAGACCGAAACCAACGATTGATCCCCACGACTTTGAACGATCAGGAGAAAAAGATGCTGTTTGCTGTGATTTGCAAGGACAAGCCCGGAAGCCTGCAGGTGCGCCTCGACACGCGGCCCGAGCATATCGCCTTTCTCGAAGGGTTGAACGGCGACAAGAAGCTGGCCTTCGCCGGTCCGTTCCTTGATGCCGAGGGCAAGCCCAATGGCAGCCTCGTGGTCGTCGAAGCGTCCGACCTGGCTGGCGCCCAGGCTCTTTCGGCGGCCGACCCCTACGCCAAGGCCGGGCTGTTCGAAAGCGTCGAAATCCGCCCGTGGAACTGGACGTTCAACAAGCCGGCGGCTAGTTAATCCCGGTCGCCCGCGCGACGCCTAGGAGGAGAAAGACATGAACTACTGGCTGTTCAAATCCGAGCCATTCAAGTTCTCCTTCGAGATGCTGAAGGCCAAGGGCAAGGCCGGCACGCAATGGGACGGCGTGCGCAACTACGCCGCGCGCAACAACATGAAGGCGATGCAGATCGGCGATCTCGGCTTCTTCTACCATTCCAACGAGGGGCTGAACGTCGTCGGCATCGCTGAAGTCTGCGCGCTTGCCCATCCCGACACCACCTCGGACGATCCGCGCTGGGAATGCGTCGACATCCGCGCCGTAAGGGATGTGCCGAACCCGCCGACGCTGGAGCAGGTCAAGGCCAATCCGAAGCTTGCCGACATGGCGCTGGTGCGGCTCGGCCGGCTTTCCGTGCAGCCGGTGACGCCGGCCGAATGGAAGGAAGTCTGCCGCATGGGCGGCTTGACGCCGGCTCCGTGACGGCGCTGACGCCCAACAGCGCGAGGCAATTCATTCTCGACAACACGGCGCTGATGGCGCCGCCGCACGTCCCGGAGATCCTGCTTCATCTTGCCGACGAAGCGCATGATTTGTGGCAGCGGACCGAGGATGAGCTGGTCGAGATCGGCCTGCCACCGCCTTTCTGGGCCTTTGCCTGGGCCGGCGGCCAGGGCCTTGCCCGCTATGTCCTGGACAATCCCGGCACGGCGCGGGGCAAGCGTGTGCTCGACTTCGCTTCCGGCTCCGGCCTTGTCGCCATCGCTGCCGCCAAGGCAGGTGCCGCCAAGGTGATCGCAACCGACATCGATCCGTTCTGTGCCACCGCGATCCGGCTCAACAGCGAGATCAACGGTGTCGGGACCGAATTCCTCGGCACGGATTGCATCGGCACCGATGCAGGTTGGGACGTGGTCCTGGCCGGTGATGTTTTCTACGACAAATCTTTCGCGGACCGGCTGATGCCATGGTTCGCAACGCTGAAGGCGCGCGGCGCCGAGATCCTCGTCGGCGATCCCGGACGGTCGTATCTGCCGAAGGCAGGGCTGGAGCCGCTTTCTGTGTATGAAGTGGCCGTCACGCGGGCGCTGGAGGATGCGCTGGTCAAGCGCACGACGGTCTGGCGGTTCGCTTGACGCGATCGCCGAACAGGCGTTCCATCACATACAGATCAGAGGGGGAGCTCATGGATTTTTCAGCAGTGAACTGGCTGGCGGTGGTCGCTGCCGCGATCGCCGCGTGGCTGTTCGGCGCCGCTTGGTACATGGGCCTGAGCAAGGCGTGGCTGAAGGCCGCCAAGCTCGATCCGGCGATGATGAAGAAGTCGCCGCTGCCCTTCGTCATCAGCTTCATCGCCGAACTGGTCATGGCCACCATATTGGCCCTGGTCGTCGGCGCGATGACCGGCGGCGAGCCGACATGGATCGCCGGACTTGTCTTCGGCTTCGTGCTCTGGCTGGGTTTCGTCGCCACGACGCTCTCGGTCAATCACCGCTACGAGAATTTCGGCTGGGACCTGACCCTCATCGACGGCGGCCACTGGCTCGGCGTGCTGCTGATCATCGGCGCCGTGATCGGCTGGTTCGGCGCGGCGGCAACCTGATCAAGAAGGAGTAGGGCAGTAAGGCAGTAGGAAATAGGGGCAGACGGCACCGACGCCTATCCCTACTGCCCTGCCCTACTGTCCTACTGTCCTACTGTCCTACTGCCCTTTGTCCGTGGTCCGCGTCTTGGCGACTTCCTCGAGCATCCATTCGCGAAAGGCGACGATGCGTGGATCGTCGGCGGTATTTTCGGGATAGACCAGGAAGTAGGCGAACTCGGGCGCCACCCGCAGGCCGAGTTCGAAAGGCTGCACCAGCCTGCCCTGGGAAAGGTCGTTCGCCACCATGGCGAAATCGGCGAGCGCAACGGCATTGCCGTCGAGCGCTGCCTGGACGGCATCCGTGGAGTTGCCGAAGACGACGGTCCGGCTGTCGTCGAAATCAGTGATGCCGGCCGCGGCCATCCACATCCGCCAGTTCGGCCACGTCACGCCTTGCCGCGACCATTCAATATGCGCAAGCGTGTGGTTGAAGAGGTCGCGCGGCTCACGCAGCGGCGGACCGGACGTCAAGAGGCTCGGGCTGCACACCGGAATGAGAATGTTGTCGAACAGCCGGTGGGTGCGAAGACCCGGATATTTGCCGGCGCCGAAACGGATGCCGACATCGATGTCATCGAGTTCGAAATCCCGCACTTCATAGGCAATGTCGAATCGCAATTCGATATCGGGGTGATGCTTGCGAAAATCGTCGACGCGTCGCATCAGCCATTTTGACGCGAACTGCGCGTCGAGCGTTACCTTCAAAAGGGCGGTGCCGCGCGCCAGCTTTTGCGCCCGCGAAACGGCCCGGCCAAGCAGGTCGAGCGCGTCGGCCGAGGCGTCGAACAGCACCGTCCCCGCCTCGGTGAGCCGGATCGTGCGGCTGGTGCGTGTGAACAGCACCAGCCCGAGTTGATCCTCGATTTCCTTGATCTGATGGCTGACGGCGGCCGGCGTCAGGCCGAGCTCGTCGGCGGCACGGGTGAAATTGAGGTGCCGGGCCGCTGCTTCCAGTGTCCTCAAGGCACGAGTCCCGGGCAGAAGACGAGCCATCCTATCCTCAAATAAAACTTGATGATCCAGAGAAAACTACTCGTTTCTCGCAGAGATTTCAATCTGGCATCATCCATCCATCGAAACATCATCAAGCCGGATTTGATATCCGGGGAGAACGGAGCACACCATGTCCATCATCGTTTTGAATTCATCGACACCCCGCCCGGCCTGGCTGGCCGAAACTCTCGACTGGCTGCGTCACGCCCGGGTCGCGATACGCCTCGCCCGCCGCGACATTACCTACCAGAACGTCGAGGATCTCTCCGATCGCCAACTGCGCGATATCGGCGGCGAGCGCCGTGACGTCGCTCGCGCAATGGACAGGGAGCTTGGCCGGCTGGGCCTGCTAGACATGGGCTGGCAGAGACCGCGAAGGTCAGGGAATAGGCAGTAGGAAATAGGCAGTAGAGGAAAATTTAAGTCAGCGCCGACAGGTAGCCTACTGCCTACTGCCTACTGCCTACTGCCTACTGCCTACTGCCTACTGCCTACTGCCTACTGCCCTACTATCTCACCACCCTCACCACCGTCCGGTCCGACAGCAGTGGCAGCAGCCGCGCCATGGTTTGCGCCGTGACAGCCACACAGCCTTGCGTCGGCGTGAAGCCGGGGCGCGCCAGATGGAAGAAGATGGCGCTGCCGCGCCCGCGCCGGCGCGGCGACAGGTTCCAGTCGAGCACAAGGCAGGCGTCGTAGAGCCGGTCGTCGCGCCGCATGCGTTCGTGGCTGGCGCCATAGGGTATCTTGACCGGCCTGTTGTAGTTGCGGTCTTCGGGCACTTCGCACCAGCCCAGATCGGGCCCGATCGGCGTCATCGCCAGACGGGTCCTGCGGCCGCTGGAGAACTGATCTCCCCGGAAATACCCCGACAATATCCGCATCGCGGCCAGCGGCGTGGCGCCATCGCCTTCGCGCTTGCCGGCCGAGATGCCACCGCGCCCCAACGCACAGGCAAACACCGTTTTCCCGGCCTGCAACAGGCCCTGGCTTGGATGCCCAGGCCTCGCCCGCACGGTCAGCACACGCAGCCCTTTTCGCAAAATTGCGCCGGCTGCATTGCGATCGTGTTTTTTCTTGTATGATCGTGCCACGGAACAAATCACTGTGAACGGCTGTTGCGCCGGTCAGCTTCCGCATAAACAGGCAGCGGTCAACTGAATTTTCTTTTCAAAACAACGGATTGATCCATGACTTCACGCACCATACTGATCGTCGACGATGATGATGACCTGCGCGGCACACTGGTCGAGCAATTATCCCTTTACGAGGAATTCGACGTGCTGCAGGAATCGACTGCGGCAAAAGGTGTCGCCGCAGCGCGCGGCGGCCTCATTGATCTGCTCATCATGGACGTCGGACTGCCCGACAT
>NZ_RZQI01000492.1:0-4481 GCF_003998335.1 Mesorhizobium sp. M7A.F.Ca.CA.002.05.1.1
ATCCTCGGCAGCCTCGGCCGCTTCGGCGTCACGCTGCAGAATGCAACGGGAACCAGCTTTGGGCTCGGCAATCCGACCGTCAATCTGGTTTTCGTCCACGTCGTCTACGGCATCGGCTTCACCACGCTGTTCTTCCGCAACTACTACGAGGCGTTCCCCACCGAACTGGTCAAGGCGGCACAGGTCGACGGCGCATCCTTCTTCCAGATCTTCCGCCGCATCATGCTGCCGAACTCGATGCCGATCTTCGTCGTCACCGTTATCTATCAGTTCACCAACATCTGGAACGACTTCCTGTTCGCCTCGGCTTACGCCGGCACTGGCGACGCGATGCCTATGACGGTGGCGCTCAACAACGTCGTCAACACGTCGACCGGCGTCGTCGAATACAACGTCAACATGGCCGCCGCGATGATCGCGGCACTGCCCACCCTTCTCGTCTATGTGCTCGCCGGCCGCTATTTCGTGCGCGGTCTGATGGCGGGCGCCGTCAAAGGATAATCCGATGGCTTTTCTGGAAATTGATGGTTTGAGGAAGCGCTTCGGCCAGGTCGAGATCCTGAAGGGGATCGATGTCGAGCTCGAGAAAGGCGGCTTCCTGGTGCTGGTCGGCCCTTCCGGCTGCGGCAAGTCGACCTTGCTCAACACCATCGCCGGCCTGGAGACGATCACCTCGGGCGAAATCCGGGTCGACGGCCGCACCATCAACGATCTGCATCCTTCCAAGCGCGACATCGCCATGGTTTTCCAGAGCTACGCGCTCTACCCCAACATGACGGTGGCCGGAAACATCTCCTTCGGCATGGAGATGCGCGGCGTGCCGGCGGCGGAGCGCCAGAAGGCCATCGACAAGGTGGCCAAGGTGCTGCAGATCGGCCACCTCTTGCAGCGCAAGCCGAGCCAGCTTTCCGGCGGCCAGCGCCAGCGCGTCGCCATGGGCCGGGCGCTGGTGCGCGACCCAAAACTGTTCCTGTTCGACGAGCCCTTGTCCAACCTCGACGCCAAGCTGCGTGTTGACATGCGCATCGAAATCAAGCGCCTGCATGCCACCACCGGCACCACCATCGTCTACGTCACACACGACCAGATCGAGGCGATGACGCTGGCCACCAAGATCGCGGTCATGCGCGATGGCGAGGTGCAGCAGTTCGGTACGCCGGCCGAAATTTACAACAACCCGAGCAATCTCTTCGTCGCCGATTTCATGGGCTCGCCGGCGATGAACCTGATCCCGGCGACGATCGGCACGTCAGGCAACGCGCTGTCCGTCGTGCTGCAGCGCGAAGCACGAGAGCCGATCTCGCTGCCGATGGCCAATGCACCGGCCGGCCTGTCGGCATTCCAGGGCAAACCGATCATCTTCGGTGTCCGCCCCGAAGCCCTGACCGATCCGGAAGGTGCCGAGCGCAACGCCTCGCACATCGCAACCGCCGACTGTCACATCGAGGTCGTCGAACCGGCCGGCTCGGACACTTTCGCCGTCACCAATCTCGGCGGCAAGGGCGTGGTGGCGCGGCTGCGCGCCGACGCCAACATCCAGCCGGGCACCAACACGCCGCTTGCCTTCAACCTGACCAAGGCGGTGTTCTTCGACCCGGCGACCGAGACCCGTATTCGCTAATGTATGTCGCCCAAAAGTGGATCCGGTTTTGGGGCAACGACATGCATCAAAACAAAAAACTAAAGCGCGTCGGGACGCGATTTAGGCCATGACAAATCCGGACATCGTCATCATCGGCTCCGGCATCGGCGGCGCTACGATCGCTTCCGGCCTTGCCGGCAGCGGCGCCTCGATCCTGATGCTGGAGCGCGGCGAGCCGTTGCCGGCGACGCCGCACGCGCGCGACACGCGCTCGATCTTCGTCGACGGCCATTACAGGCCGAAGGAGATGTGGCGTGAGGCCGGCGGCGCCGCCTTCAACCCCGGCAATTATTACTATGTCGGCGGCAATTCGAAGTTCTACGGCGCGGTGCTGATCCGCTACCGCAAGGAGGACTTTGCGGCCATGGAGCATTTCGGCGGAGTCTCTCCGGCATGGCCGTTCACCTATGACGAATTCGAGCCCTGGTATTCGAAAGCCGAACAGCTGTTTCGCGTGCGCGGTGCACTGGGCGAGGATCCGACCGAGCCGTTCCATTCGATCCCCTACGCCTACAAGCCGGTGCCCGACGAGGCACCGATCGCCCGCGCCCGCGCCGAGCTGAAAAACCTTGGCCTGCATCCGGCCTCGCTGCCGCTCGGTGTCGACATCGACACCTGGCTGAAGGAGGGCAAGACCGGCTGGGATGCTTTCCCGAACACCGGCCAAGGCAAGGTCGACGCACAAACGGGACCGCTGACGGCGGCCCTCACCGACCAGAACATCAAGCTCGAAACCGGCGCCTACGTCGAATATCTCGAAGCCTCGCCAGACGGCACGACGATATCAGCCATTCACTACCGGCAGAATGGCGAGCTGAAGAAAGTATCACCGAAGCTGGTCATCCTCTCGGCCGGCGCGGTCAACTCCGCTGTCATCCTGCTGCGCTCGCCCACATCGGATGGCAAAGGCCTAGCCAACCGCGCCGACCAGGTCGGCCGCAATTTCATGAACCACAATTCCAGCGCCATGCTGGCGATCGACCCGCGCCGTCGCAACGATGCCGTCTACCAGAAGACCTTGATGCTGAACGACTATTACCTGTCCGACGGCAAGGGCGGCAAGCCGCTGGGGAACGTCCAGTTGCTCGGCAAGATCGACGGCAACATGCTGCGGGCCAATGTCAAATACACGCCGGGATTCGCGCTCGATTTCATGGCCGGCCACGCCGTCGACTGGTACCTGATGTGCGAGGATCTGCCCGATCCGGAAAGCCGCATCATGGTCGACGGCAAGGACATCGTCATGCAATGGCGGCGCTCCAACATGCGGTCGCTCGACGGGCTGACCAAGGTGATGCGCGAAAATTTCCGCGCCTGCGGTTATCCCATCGTTCTGTCGCGCCCCTTCGACAAGCGCACGCCGTCGCACCAATGCGGCACGATAAAGATGGGCGACGATCCGGCGACGGCGGCGCTCGACCCTTACTGCCGCTCCTTCGACCACCGGAACCTCTTCGTCGTCGACGGAAGCTTCTTGCCCAATTCGGCCGCCGTGAACCCGGCGCTGTCGATCGCCGCCCAGGCAATGCGCGTTGCCGATCACATCCGCAAGGTGGAGCTTACGGCATGATCGGTTTGCGCCGCCCCTCATCCGCCTGCCGGCACCTTCTCCCCGTAAACGGGGAGAAGAAAGCTGGTCGCAACCTCGGCGATCCTTTGGCGATTGGCGAGAACGGCGGCGCGAGCGTCCTTCTCCCCGTCACTATACGGGGGGTTGAGGAGTGGTCCGCGCAGCGGACGAAAAGCCAACTGCTTGGCTTTTCGAACGACGAACGCTCCGGCAGGGCGATGAGGGGCGGCGCTGACATCCGCAAGGCTAGCTTCCAATGACCCGCCCCTCCGCCATCGTCACCGGCGGCGCGCGGGGCATTGGCCTTGCCTGTGCCCAGGCGCTGGCGGATGGCGGCTACGATATTCTGGTCGCCGACCTTGCCGAAACAGCCGCTGACGGACTTGCCGCCGACATCACCAAGCGTGGCGCGAAATTTGCCTACATCCAGTGCGACATCGCCGATCTCGCCAGCCACACCGCACTTGTCGATGCCGCGATGCGCGCCTTCGACCGTATCGATTGCCTGGTCAACAATGCCGGCGTCGGCGCCGTGGTGCGCGGTGACCTCTTGGACCTCAAGCCGGAGAATTTCGACCGCACGCTCGGCATCAATCTGCGCGGCACTGTGTTCCTCAGCCAGGCCGTGGCCAAGGCGATGCTCGCCGCGCCAGGCGATCCCCCGAAATCAATCATCACCATCACCTCGGTCAGCGCCGAAATGGCATCGCCGGAGCGGCCGGACTACTGCATCTCGAAAGCCGCACTTTCGATGTGGGTGAAGAACCTGGCGCTGCGGTTGGCTCCCGAAAACATAGGCGTGTTCGAGGTGCGGCCCGGCATCATCCGCACCGACATGACCTCAGGCGTGACCGCCAAATACGACGCCCTCATCGACGGTGGTCTGGTGCCGGCAAAGCGCTGGGGCGAAGCATCGGATATCGGTGCGGTGGTGGCAACGCTCGCCGGTGGCAAGCTCGGCTTTTCGACCGGCTCGATCATCAATGTCGACGGTGCGCTCTCCGTGGCGCGACTGTAAATGGATGGTTTCATGACCGACTACATCATCGTGGGCGCCGGGCCGGCCGGCTGCGTTCTGGCCAACCGGCTGAGCGAGGATCCGGGCAACTCGGTCTTGCTGCTCGAAGCTGGCGGCAAGGACTGGCATCCCTATATCCACATGCCGGCGGGCTTCGCCAAGATGACGAAGGGGATCGCCTCCTGGGGCTGGTCGACCGTGCCGCAGAGAAACATGAAGGACCGCGTCTTCTGGTACACGCAGGCCAAGGT
>NZ_RZQI01000493.1:0-4479 GCF_003998335.1 Mesorhizobium sp. M7A.F.Ca.CA.002.05.1.1
TTCTTGCCCTGCCGGTACTTCCTGCGCCTGGCCGCCTGGTCGAGCCGGTTGTGGATCTCGGCCTGCAGGGTCTCGTCCGTCCAGGTGTCGTTGAAGCGGATGTTGAAGGTCGCGGTCGCTTTGGCCGCAATGACATTGGTGGCGGGGTTGCCGACATCGATGGAGGTGATCTCCAGATTGGTCGGCTGGAAATCCCTGGTCCCCTTGTCGAAAACCGGATGCAGCAAGGCGTCGACCAGGCTCATCAGCCCGCGCACCGGATTGTCGGCAAGCAGGGGATAGGCGACATGGCCCTGGCGGCCATTGACGGTGACCGCGCCGGACATCGAGCCGCGGCGGCCGATCTTGATCATGTCGCCGAGAGCGTCCGGATTGGTCGGCTCGCCGACGACAGAGGCATCCCATTTCTCGCCCCGCGAAGCCGCCCATTCGAGCAGCTTCACCGTGCCGTTGATGGCCGGGCCTTCCTCGTCGCCGGTGATCAGCAGCGAGACCGACCCTTTCGGACCGCCATTGGCCTCGACATGGCGCGCCACGGCGGCGATGAAACAGGCAATGCCGCCCTTCATGTCGACGGCGCCGCGGCCATACATCTCGCCATTGGCGATCTCGGCGGCGAAAGGCGGATGCGTCCAGGCGGCTTCGTCGCCGACAGGCACCACGTCAGTGTGTCCGGCGAACATCAGATGCGGGCCATTGCCGGAGCGCCTTGCATATAGGTTTTCGATATCGGGCGTGCCGTCTTCGGAAAACACCGGCCGATCGACCAGGAAGCCGAGCGGTTTGAGCATCGTCTCCAGCGCGGTCAGCGCGCCGCCCTCAGCGGGCGTCACCGAAGCGCAACGGATAAGGGCGGCGAGGTTTTCGGCGGGATCGGTCGGCAGCGTCATGGCAAAAGCGATAGTCGAAAGCGCAGGGCCTGTCACGGCCAGACATAGGGGCCAGCGTCATGGCTGGCGATGCCGCCAATATTATGGTTTTCATGTCGTATAGCTCCGACCCGGCGCGGCGACAGGATGGCAGACAAGGACAGAAGGATCGTCATAGCCGGTGCCGGCAGCATCGGCTGCTATGCCGGCGGCTGCCTGGCGTTGGCCAACCGAGAGGTCATTCTGCTGGCTCGGCCGCGCATCGAGGCAGCGCTACGGCAGGGTGGATTGCGGGTCAGCGACCTCCAGGGCCGCGATCGCTCGATCAAGCCCGAGGCGCTTGTCGTCACCGTCGATCCGGCCGCCGCTTTGCCGCTGGCGGACGTGATCCTGGTCACGGTCAAGAGCGGCGCCACCCAGGATATGGCGGATCTTATCAAAGCCCATGCCCGGCCCAACGCCGTGGTGATCAGCCTGCAAAACGGTGTCGACAATGCCGACAGGCTGCGTGCTGGAGTTGCCGGACGTACGGTGCTGGCCGGCATGGTGCCGTTCAATGTGGTGCAGTCGCCGGACGGCGAACTGCCGCTGCGCGTGCACCGCGCTAGCGACGGCATGGTGATGGTCGAGGACGGCACCGCCGGCCTGGTCGGCCTGCTTGGCGTCGAAGGGTTTGCGGTCGAAACCCATGGCGACATAAAAGCCGTGCTGTGGGGCAAGCTGCTGATGAATTTGAACAACGCGCTGGTGGCGCTTTCCGGCCTGCCGCTGGCAACCGAACTGGCCGACCGGCGCTGGCGGCTGATCCTGGCCAGCCAGATCGACGAGGCCCTGAGAGCGATGAGAGCGTCCGGCATCGAGCCGGCGCGGATCGCCGGCCTGCGGCCGGCGTTGCTGCCGAAGGTGCTCAGGCTGCCGGACTGGCTGTTCAAGCTGCTGGCGCGGCGCTTGCTGGCGATCGACCTGCAGGCGCGCTCGTCTATGTGGGACGATCTGCAGCGCGGCCGGCCGACGGAGATCGACGACTTGCAGGGCGCCATCCTGCGGCTGGCGGAAAAAGCCGGCACGCCCCTGCCGACGGTCCAGCGGATCACCGCTTTGGTGCGCGCAGCGGAAGCGGAGCGGCTTGGCTCGCCGGGCCTGGCGCCGGAGCAGGTTGTTGCACCGGCCGGCCGTCGATCAACGTGATCTTCTGCCAGATTTTCCGCGACAGGTTGGATGCCAGGTTCTCGATGTCGTTGACGCCGGCGATGACCACGTCGTCATTGACCGACTGCGCGAAGAGCGCTGCGATCTTGCCGGTGATCGACAGCATTTCGGAGCAATAGTCGAGGTAACGCGCCAGGTCGGCGGCATTGGTGATACGGGCCGGCGAGTGCGCCGTCGGCTTGAAATCGGCCGAAAGGGCTGCCGGATCCTTGGTCAGCTGGTGCATGTCGATGACATGGATCAGCGAACGCAGGCCGTGCAGCTGGCGAAACACCCTTTTGCGCTTGATGCGCTCCTCGGTGCGGATCAGAGCAAGCAAGCCCAACACAGCCAGTATGACGGTGTTGATCGAAGCCTCTATGCCTTGCACCGACTGCAGGGCATCGTGGGTTCCCGAAATGCGGTCGATCGGCAAGATGGTACCGACGAACAGGAACACCAGCACACCCGTGACGAAGGCGGCGACGATGAGCCCGCGCAGCCACCAGATCGGTGCTTCGAGCACCTTGGCCGCCTTGGCCAGATCGCGCGACAGCGAGACCAGTTCGGCGGCGACGCCACGCAATCCCGCTTCAGGGAAACGGTCGGCGATCCGCTCTTCCAGCCGCTCGGCGGTTTCGACGATCAGTTTCGGATCAAGCGTGCGGTAGCGCATGTCCGATCGGCCCTCAGGATTGTTCCGGCTCGTTGGTGCGCCGGCCATAGCGGTTGGGTCCAGGCTGCCCTGGAAACAGGCACAACACAAGGAAGGCGACGATCGAGACCACCGGCACGAACAGGATCAGCGCGGCAATGCCCGGCTTGTCCAAATCGTGCAGCCGCTTCACCGCCAGGGCGATGTTCGACCACAGCGAGGCGATGAAGGCGACGAAGAAGATGAACGACCACATGTTGCTCTCGGCCGAACCTTCCGGCACCAGCGTGAAGCGGTAGAGCGGGAAGGCCTGGATGATGGCGACGAGCAACCCGCCAAGAAAATAGGCCGCGCGACTGACGCGGCCCGAGGTTTTGAAGAAAAGCCAGGTGAGATCTGATCTGTCAGGCAAGCGGGTCCGGTCCATATTGATTGGCGCCTCTGGCGCCTTCGAGAATGCCGCATTCCACCAGAAACCAGATCGGGCCGATGAGCGGCACCAGCATGATTAGGCTCCACCAGCCCGACTTGCCGCGATCATGCCAGCGCTTGGCGTAGACTGCGAGCGCGAAATAGATCGAGACCAGAGCGATGAGAATGCCGATGATGCCGATCTGGGCGCCACTGGCGGTGGTGAGACGTGTACCGAGGATCGCATCGAGAATGAAGGCAACGATACCAATGACGATGAAAACGCCAATCGCGGCCCAGAACTTGCCACGGTTGATGCGACCATCAAAACTTGTGAGCAGATACTTCCAGTCCATGTCACCCCTCCATCTTGAACCAGCGCGACCGATTGTCGCGCCGGCGGAAGGTGCGCTCGCTTTGCGCAAAGATCAATCGCGCAGCAATTCGTTGATCGAGGTTTTGGAGCGGGTCTTGGCGTCGACACGCTTGACGATGACGGCGCAGTAAAGGTTGGGACCCGGCTCGCCGTTCGGAAAGGGCTTGCCCGGCATCGTTCCGGCGACGACGACGGAATTGGGCGGCACTTCGCCATAGAAGATCTCGCCGGTGGCGCGGTCGACGATCTTGGTCGACTGGCCGATGAAGACGCCCATGCCGAGCACCGAGCCTTCGCGCACGATGCAGCCCTCGACCACCTCCGAACGCGCGCCGATAAAACAATTGTCCTCGATGATGGTCGGGCCGGCCTGCATCGGCTCCAGCACGCCGCCGATGCCGACGCCGCCGGACAGATGCACGTTCTTACCGATCTGGGCGCAGGAGCCGACCGAGGCCCAGGTGTCGACCATGGTGCCGCTGTCGACATACGCGCCGACATTGACGAAGGACGGCATCAGCACGGCGCCCGGTGCGACATAGGCCGAACGGCGCACGACCGACGACGGCACGGCTCGGAAGCCCGCCTTTTCGAAATCGACGGCACTCCAGCCGTCGAACTTCGACGGCACCTTGTCCCACCACACCGCCTCGCCGGGTCCCCCCTTGATGATCTCCATCGGGTTGAGCCGGAACGACAACAGCACGGCCTTCTTCAGCCACTGGTTGACATGCCACTTGCCGTCGGCCTGCCGCTCGGCGACGCGGACGGCGCCGCGGTCGAGCAGATCGAGCGCCGACTGGATGGCGTCGCGCGTTTCGCCGCGCGTTGCCGTCGAAATCGCGTCGCGTTCCTCGAAGGCCTTCTCGATGGTCTTTTCGAGGCTCGCCAGATCGGGCTTCGACATGAATTCGCTCCATTACCAAGCTGTTAAGGGGCAACGCCTTAACCTGTTTTGAAAGTCGCGCGGACCCCTTGGC
>NZ_RZQI01000494.1:0-4479 GCF_003998335.1 Mesorhizobium sp. M7A.F.Ca.CA.002.05.1.1
CGGACAGCCTGCGCGGCCGCCGCTTCAGCCTGGCGCGTGGCCAGACCGGCGGCGAGGACACCGAATTCTTCGACCAGATGCACAAGGCCGGCGGCCGCATCGCCTTCGCGCCCAAGGCGTGGGTCGACGAGGTGGTGCCGCGCTCAAGGGCGGCATTCGAATGGCTCGGCCGCCGCCGCTTTCGCGTCGGCCAGACGCATGGCCATCTCCTGGGCAGTAGCGCCAGCAGCATCGGCCTGGTCAAGCAGGTCGGCCTGGCCTCGGCAAAGGCCATCTATTGCTTCGCCTCGGCACTTCCGGTCGTCGTCAGTCCAGTCCGCAGGAACCGCAGCGTGCTGCGCGGCATTATGCATGTTGGTGTCGTCAGCGGCCTCGTCGGCATCCGCGAAATTCGCCTCTATGGCCAGCCGTCGCCACAGGAGGGAGGCAAGCGTGCAGCCTGACGTCAGCTCTGTCCCGGATGTTTCCTTCGTTATTGCCGCCTACAACGCCGAGGCGACCCTTGATCGGGCGATTGCCAGCGCCATCGCCCAGAAGGGTGTCAGCGTCGAAATCATCGTCGTCGACGACAAGTCGCGCGATGCGACGCTCGACGTGGCGCGGGCCTACCCCGGGGATATCGTCCGTGTCGTCGCCCTGGCCAGCAACCGCGGCCCTGGCGGCGCCAGGAATGCCGGCCTCGACGCCGCCCGCGGCAGATGGATCGCGGTTCTCGATTCCGACGACGCGGTCTTTCCCGGCCGGCTCGCGGCCATGATCGCTCGTGCCGAAAGCGCGGATGCCCAGATCGCCGTCGACAATCTGCAGGTCGTTCGCGAGGACGGCGTCATCGAGGACGCGATGTTTCCGCGGCAATATCTGGAAGGCTTGCGCGAGATTTCGCTGGCCACCTACATCGCCGGCAACGTCGTCTTCGAATCCAAGTTCAACCTCGGCTATCTCAAGCCGATCTTCCAGCGCGAGTTCCTGAACGAACACCGGCTTCGCTATGACGAAAAGCTGAGGATCGGCGAAGACTACATCCTGTTTGCCGGCGCCCTGGCCAAGGGCGGAAAATGCGTCGTCGAGCCCGATATCGGCTATGCCTATCATATCCGCAGCGGCTCCATCTCGCGCGTGCTCGAGCTTCACCACGTCGAAGCGATGCGCAGGGCGGATGCCGTGTTCGCTCAAACCCATCGGATGGATGAGGCCGCGCAGGCCGCGTTTGCACGGCGCGGCCGCAGCCTGCGCAAGGCGGCATCGTTTCTGTCACTGGTACAGCACATCAAGGCGCGGTCCCCGCTCAAGGCGATCCGGACTGCGCTCAGCGACCCGGCGGCGGTCAGGCATATGGGCATGCCGATCGCCGTGCGGTTGCGAAGAATGGCGGCACAATTTGCCGTTGGGGCGGGGAGGTGAAGATGCAGGCACATGGAGGGATTTTTCGTGGCCTGTGAATGGACTGAAGTCGATCTCCTCAGAAGGAATTTGCGATGAAGAAAATCAGGAAGGCCGTGATACCGGTGGCGGGGCTTGGAACAAGATTCCTGCCGGCGACCAAGTCGATGCCAAAGGAAATGCTTCCCGTGGTCGACAGGCCTGTCGTGCAATATGCGGTGGACGAGGCCTTCGAGGCGGGCATCGAGCACATCGTCTTCGTGACTGGCCGCAACAAGGCGGTGATCGAGGACTATTTCGACCTGCATCCGGAATTGATCGGCACCCTGGAGCAGACCGGCAAGAAGACCCAGTTGGAGGCGCTCGAAAGCATGCTGCCTGTGGCCGGTGCCACCAGCTTCATCCGCCAGCAATCGCCGCAAGGCCTCGGCCATGCCGTCTGGTGCGCGCGCGAGGTTATCGGCAACGAGCCCTTCGCCTTGCTGCTGCCGGACATGGTGTCCTTCGGCGGGCGCGGATGCCTCGCCGAAACCGTCGAGCTTTATGAGCGCACGGGTGGCAACGTGATCGCCGTCGAGCGTTGCGAACCGAGCGAGACCAACAAATACGGCATCGTTGGCCGTGGCGCCGAGATCGGTGGCGGTTTCGAGGTGACGGCCATGGTCGAGAAGCCGGCGCCGGCCAATGCGCCGTCGAACTTCTACATCAACGGCCGCTACATCCTGCAGCCCGAGATTTTCGCGCTTCTGGGCAATCAGCAGCGCGGCGCCGGCAACGAGATTCAATTGACGGACGCCATGGTTCGTCTGTCGAAGGATCAGTCGTTCTTCGCCCAGCCTTTTAAGGGTCGCATGTTCGACTGCGGTTCCAAGGAAGGGTTCATCCAGGCCAACATCGCCTTCGCGCTGGCGCGCGACGACATGAAGGGTCCGGTTTTCGAGATGCTTCAGGAGTTCGTCCGGTCGCATGAACGCCAGGAAGAAGCCGCATAATGCCCATCTTTCGGGAGCATGGTCAGATGGCCGGCGAAGAGGGGCCGGCAGGTTCTCGCCGTCTGGCACGACGCTTGCTTCGCTTCTGGCGATGCTCCCGATCTTCGAGGCGCCTGCAAGCCAAGGCATGATCCCGGAAAGTGGGTCCCGGTTTCCGGAAAAGATCATGTTGAAACAGTGAGATAGAGTCCATTGCGATGGACCGGCTCTAGAATTGGACCGAAGATGAATTATGCCAACTTTCCTCTCGACAAGAGGATGCCATTGCCGAATTCGGACGCAGGAGACGGCGAAGACTTCATCGATATCGAGCGGCTGCTTGGCATGGCCGCACGGCAGGCCAAGGTGGTTGCCGTGTGTGCCGTCATCGGTCTCTTCCTGGGCTTGCTCTATTTGCAGACGACGCCGCCTAAATATCAGTCGGTCGCCAGCGTGCTGATCGATGAGGGCTTGAACAAAATCGTCGACGACATTTCGGCGACGTCGACAACCATGCAGACCGATTCGGCGATCCTGAGCCAGATCGAGATCCTGACCTCGACGCGGCTTGCCGCCGTGGTCGTCGACAAGCTGAAGCTCGACCAGAACGACACATTCATGAATCCGCCCCAGTCGGCGCTTGCCCAAGGCATAGGCCTCATCCGCGGCCTGATCCAGTATGTCCGCCCCAGCTCTTCCATGCCGGGTGGCACTGACTTCAGCAAGCTCGACCCGGCCGCCCGCGATGCGCTGATCGCCACGTCGCGCCGCGACTACGCGATCCTCAAGCTGCAGAGCGAGGTGCGGGCAACGCGCATCGGGCGAAGCTACGTCATCGCGCTCGGCTATCAGGCGACGGACCCGGCCTTGGCAAACGCCATCACCAAGGCCTACGCCGATGCCTATCTCGCCGATCAGCTCGATGCCAGCTTCGATGCCACCGAGCGGGCTGCGGTCTGGCTCCAGGGCCGGTTGACGGAGCTGCGCCAGAGCTCGCAGGCAGCTTCGCTTGCGGTTGAGAAATTCAGGGCCGAACACGGGCTGGCCGCCAACAGCGACGGCCAGCTGATGAGCGACAAGCAGCTTTCCGACCTCAACGCCCAGCTTATCGTGGCGCAGGCCGACACCGCGCGCGCCAGCGCCCGCTACCAGCAGTACAAAGCCATTGTCGACAGCGGCTCCGAAAACGCCTTCAAGGATGCCGCCATATCGAGCGACCAGCCGAGCAGCTCGGTCATATCGGCGCTCAAGACCCGCTATCTCACGGTGGCCAAGCGTCTGCAGGACGTCGAGGCGAATTTCGGCCCCGAGCACCCGCAGGCGGTGGCTCTCTCCAAGGAGAAGGCCGACATATCGACGCAGATTTTCGGCGAGCTGAAGCAGCTGACCGAAAGCTATCGCAACGAATATGAGGTGGCGCAGGCACGCGAGACCGCGCTCAGGGCCAACGTCGCGGCCGCACAGGGCAAGAGTTCCGTCGACAACCAGACGCAAGTCAAGCTGCGTGAACTCGATCAGCAGGCGACGGCGCTCACCACGCTCTACCAGACATTCCTCGGCCGCTATGAGGAAGCCGCGCAACAGCAATCCTTCCCTGTCGGCAAGATCCGCATCATCTCCGACGCTTCGATGCCGATGGCGGCCTCGAGCCCGCGCACAATCGTCGTGCTCGGGCTTTCGCTGGTGCTTGGCCTGCTGATGGGCGCCGGCTTTGGTGGCCTGAACGAGTTCAACGAACGCTTCTTCAGGACCGGCGAGGACGTGCGCGACCGCGTCAACCTGAAATTCCTCGGCTATCTCCCCACGATCGGCGGCAAGCTCGGCAAGGAAGAAAAGCCGGGCGAGACCCAGGTAGACGCCAAGACCACCCAATCGCTGTCGGCGGCCGAAAGGCGGGCGCGCATGCGGGTCAGCATCGATTCTCCAGCCTCGATGTTCTCCGAAACGCTGCGAAGCGCCAAGATCGCCTTCGACGTCGTGATGGAAGGGCAAGGCAGCCGCGTCATCGGCGTCATCTCGGTGCTTCCCGGCGAAGGCAAGTCGACGGTCGCGGCAAATCTCGCCGGCTTGCTCGCCGCCAATGGCTCCAAGACGCTGCTGATCGACGGCGACTTGCGCAATCCCGGCC
>NZ_RZQI01000495.1:0-4449 GCF_003998335.1 Mesorhizobium sp. M7A.F.Ca.CA.002.05.1.1
GGCTCATAACCCTTGTGGGCGAAACGCTGACCATCCCGCCGCAATAGCCCCGCTATATGCCTGAATGACACCGCCCGTCCGAAAACCGGACGGGCGTCCTGTTTTCGGCTAATTCATGTCGCCCCCAAAGTGACGTCGGTTTTGGGAGAACGACGCGCATAAAAACAAAGGCTTAAAGCGGGTCGTCTGAATCCATTCAGACAATCCGCTTTAAGGTGCGGCCAGACGCTGCATTGAATGCGCGCGCAAGATGGTTAGGTTCGCGTCTTCCGGAGAACCCTTATGTCGCTTCCCACCCCTGCCGAACCCAAGGCCGCAAAGGCGCCCGGCCCGTTGCCCGCTGGGCATCCGCCGGTCAAGGCGGGCAAGATCGGCGTCATGCTGGTCAATCTGGGTACGCCCGACGGCACCGATTTCAAGCCGATGTGGCGCTATCTCCGTGAATTCCTGTCCGACCCGCGCGTCATCGAGCTCAACAAGGCGATCTGGTATCCGATCCTCTATGGCCTTGTGCTCACCACGCGGCCCAAGAAATCGGGCGCCAACTACGCCCGGATCTGGAACCGGGAAAAGAACGAGTCGCCGCTGCGCACCTATACCCGCGCCCAGGCCGAAAAGCTGGCCGAAGCGCTGAGCGACCTGCCTGATGTCGTCGTCGACTGGGCAATGCGCTATGGCAACCCTTCAACCGCCAGCATTGCCCAGAGTCTGGTCGACCAGGGCTGCGACCGCATCCTTACCTTCCCGCTCTATCCGCAATATTCGGCGACGACCACGGCAACCGCTAATGATCAGCTGTTTCGCGCGCTGATGAAGATGCGCCGCGCACCGGCGGTCCGCAGCGTGCCGCCCTACTATGACGAGCCGGTCTATATCGAGGCGCTAGCGCGCTCGATCGAACGGCATCTGGCGACACTGGACTTCGAGCCGGAGGTGGTCATCACCTCCTATCACGGCATTCCAAAACCGTATTTCGAGAAGGGCGACCCCTATCATTGCCATTGCCAGAAGACGACGCGGCTGTTGCGCGAACGGCTCGGCTGGGACGACGGGAAACTGATCATTACCTTCCAGTCGCGGTTCGGCGCGCAGGAATGGCTGCAGCCCTATACTGACAAGACGGTGGAAAAACTCGCGCGGGACGGCGTCAAGTCGATCGCCATCGTCAATCCCGGCTTTTCCGTCGACTGCATCGAGACGCTGGACGAGATCGGCCGCGAGGCGGCTGAAACCTTCCACCATGCCGGCGGCAAGAATTTCGCCCATATACCTTGCCTCAACGATAGCGCGGAAGGGATGGCGGTGATCGAGGCGATGGTGCGGCGCGAACTGTCCGGCTGGGTCTAACCCGGAACAACACAAGCTCCGGGGCGTTAAGGCGCGCCTCCGGAGAATGCGATGCCCCGCAAACTCGACCTCAGAACTGGCCAGCCCGTCTGGTCGGCCTATCGCGCGCCTGCGGTGCCGACGGACGGCCTGATCCGGGACGTCAACACGGATGTGCTGGTCGTCGGCATGGGGATCAGCGGCGCCATGATGGCCGAGGCGCTGACGGCCGATGGCCATCGGGTGATCTGCATCGACCGGCGCGGCCCGCTGAAGGGCTCGACGGCCGCAACCACCGCACTGGTGGCATTCGAAATAGACCAGCCACTCTCCACGCTCTCGAAGATGGTCGGCAGAGCTTCGGCCCAGCAGGCCTGGCGACGCTCGCGGCTCGCCGTTTCCAATCTCGCCGGACGCATTGCCGAACTCGGCATCAACTGTGGCCTAAGCCGCATGCCGTCACTCTATCTGGCCGGCACGATGCTTGGTCCGCCGGAACTGCGCGACGAGGCCGAGGCACGTCGGCTAGCCGGCATCGGCGCCATCTGCTTAACCCGACAACAGCTAGCCGAGAAATTCGGCATCGACCGCGAAGGCGCCATTCTCGGCCACGGCAATATCGCCCTCGACCCACGCAAGCTGACGGCTGGGCTGCTGCTGAAATCCCTGGAGCGCAAGGCACGCTTCTATGCCCCCGTGGAAGCCACAATGATCGAGGACAGCGCCGAAGCTGTTGTCGTCGCGACCAGGGATGGCCCGACCATAACCGCACGACATGTTGTTCTGGCCACCGGCTACGAACTTGTCGACATCGTGCCGGCCACCGCCCACCGGATCATCTCGACATGGGCGATTGCGACACGCCCGCAACCGCGAAAGCTCTGGCCGGACGCAGCGTTCATCTGGGAAGCGTCGGAGCCGTATCTGTATATGCGCACGACGGTCGACGGCCGGGTCATTTGCGGCGGCGAGGACGAGGATTTTATCGACGAAGCGCGGCGCGACGCGCTGATCGCCGACAAGAGCACACGCATCGCCGAGAAGCTCGGCCTGATAGTTCCGCATCTCGACACCAGACCCGATTTTGCCTGGACCGGCTCGTTCGGCACCACGACCACCGGCCTGCCCTATATCGGCGCCATTCCCCGCCACCCGCGCATCCATGCGGTGATGGGCTACGGTGGCAACGGCATCACCTTCTCGCAGGTCGCTTCCGAGATTGTCCCGGCTTCGATCAACGGGCTGGATGACATGGATGCAAGATTGTTTGCCTTCAACCGCTGAGTGCAACCCTATAAACAATCCATCATCACCTGATTGTAACGCATCTGAAATACACTTAAGTCTTTGGTGAAGTCGGCGGCGCGAGAATGGCTTGTGCGGCCTTCGTCTGAGGGAGAGCCAAATGGATTTCAGTGGTTTCGATATTGCGATTGGTGCACTTGCACTTCTGGTATTGGTGCTGCTGATCAAAGGCATCAGGACAATCCCGCAAGGTTACAATTATACGGTGGAGCGCTTTGGCCGTTACACCAAGACACTGAGCCCAGGCCTCAATTTCATTTTCCCGTTCATCGACCGTATCGGCGCCAAGATGAACATGATGGAGCAGGTGCTTGACGTTCCGAGCCAGGAAATCATCACCCGCGACAACGCCATTGTCGGTGTCGACGGCATCGCCTTTTTCCAGATCCTCAACGCGGCGCAGGCCGCCTACCAGGTTTCCGGCCTGCAGAACGCCATCCTCAATCTGACGATGACCAACATCCGTACCGTCATGGGTTCGATGGATCTCGATGAACTCCTGTCGAACCGCGACGCCATCAACGAGCGCCTGCTGCGTGTCGTCGATGAGGCAGCCCACCCGTGGGGCATCAAGATCACCCGCGTCGAAATCAAGGACATCAACCCGCCGGCCAACCTTATCGAATCGATGGGCCGGCAGATGACCGCGGAACGCAACAAGCGTGCCCAGATCCTTGCCGCCGAAGGCCTCAAGCAGTCGCAGATCCTCGAGGCCGAGGGCCGCAAGGAAGCCGCCTTCCGCGATGCCGAGGCGCGCGAACGTTCGGCCGAGGCGGAAGCCCGCGCCACCCAGGTGGTGTCGGAAGCGATCTCCAAAGGCGATGTGCAGGCGCTGAACTACTTCGTAGCGCTGAAATACACTGAAGCGCTTGGCAGGATCGGCACGGCCACCAACAGCAAGATCGTGCTGATGCCCTTCGAGGCATCGTCGCTGATCGGTTCGCTCGGCGGCATTGGCGAAATCGCCAAAGAAGTCTTCCGCAGCGAAGGCACGACCGGCTCGCAGAGGCAGGCCGCGCGCCCGCCGGTCGTTCGCCCAACCGACAACTGAGGTCGAAACCAATGATCGACCGCATCGTTTCCGAACTCGGCCCGTGGAACTGGATGGTACTCGGTTTCATCCTGCTGGTGATGGAAGTCATCGCACCGGGTATCTTCATGCTGTGGATCGGCATCGCCGCGCTGATCATCGGCGCCGTGTCGCTGCTGGTCTGGGACGCCGGCTTCTGGACCTGGCAGGTCCAGGTCCTCGCCTTCCTGGCGCTGTCGCTGGTCTCGGCCTATGTCGGCAAGAAGCTGGTCGGCAGCCGCAACGACCCGACCGACCAGCCGCTGCTCAACCGGCGCGGCGCGCAAATGGTCGGCAGGATGGCGACACTTGCCGAGCCGATCCGGGACGGGCGCGGCCGCATCAAGCTGGGCGATACGCTGTGGCGTGTCTCCGGCCCGGATTTGCCGGCCGGCACGCAAGTGCGCGTGACGGGTGCGGCCGATACGGATCTGGAACTGACCGTCGAGGCGGTCTGAATTCTTGAAACCCACCGCTTGGACAAGGTGTGTTGAGATTCAGGTCAGGCCGAGTCGAAAACGGTGGGTTCCGAGAACCGGAGCGGAGCGTACTTTGGGTACGTGAGCACCGGAAGCGCAGGAAACCGTCGTTTGCAGGCCGGCATCACCTTAAGATCAGCACACCTTAGGCGGCGCCGATACGCAGCAGGTCGTGCAGGTGGATGAGGCCGACTGGTTTCCGGCCCTCCACCACCATCAGGCTGGTGATGGCTGAGTTGTTGATCGTCTGCAGCGCCGTTGCCACCAGCG
>NZ_RZQI01000496.1:0-4448 GCF_003998335.1 Mesorhizobium sp. M7A.F.Ca.CA.002.05.1.1
GGCCATAGCCGCGAATCAGGGCCGGCACCGAGGCCAGCGCAACCGCCGCATCGACCCTGGCCGGGGCCAGCGATCCGGCGATGAGCTCCAGATCCGCCTCATACTGCGCCAGCAGCCGCCGCTCCATGCGCCGTTCGGCGGTGTAGCCGAACAGGTCGAAGGCGGTGCCGCGCAGGCCCTTCATCGCCGACAGCAGGCGAAAACCCTTCATCATCCACGGGCCGAAGCTGGATTTCCTAGGGCTTCCGTCATTGCCGCGACGGCCCATGATCGGCGGCGCGAGGTGGAATTCGAGCCTTTCGTAGCTCTGGAACTGCTTGCCCAGTTCGGCGGCGAAAGAGCCGTCCGTGTAAAGACGCGCCACCTCGTATTCGTCCTTGATCGCCATCAGCTTGAACAGGTTCCTGGCGGCGGCCTGCGACACCGTGGTCGACCCAGGTATGGCCTTCGCTTCGGCGGCGCGCAAAACGGCCAGTTTTTCGGCATAACGCCTGCCATAGGGGGCGTTCTGATAGGCTGTCAGGAAGGCGACGCGGCGGGCGATGATATCGTCCAGTGTCTCGGCGACATCCGTGCCCGGGCCGGCCTTTCCAGCGACGGCTGGACCCGGCTGGGCAACGAGGCCGCGCACGAATTCCGGCTGATGGGCAGCGCGACGTCCCCAGCGGAACGCGGCAACGTTCATCGCCACGGCTTCGCCATTGAGCTCGATCGCCTTCTCGACCGCCTCGGCGGACAGCGGCAGGCCGCCATGCTGGAAGGCAAAGCCGAGCATGAACATGTTGGCGCCGAGCGAATTGCCGAAAAGTGCCGTGGCGGTGCGGGTGGCGTCGAAGAAATGCGCCTTGTCGTCGCCCGCGGCCGCGCGGATCGCCTTCTTCAGGCGGCCTATCGGCAACGAGAAATCCGCCGAGCGGGCAAATTCGCCAGGCATGATCTCGGCGGTGTTGGCGACGAAGATGGTGTGGCCCTCGCGCACTGCGGTCAGCACCTTCTTGGCGCCCGAAACGACGAGATCGCAGCCAAGCACCAGATCGGCCTTGCCGGCCGAGACGCGGATGGCATGGATGTCGTCCGGCGTGCGGGCGATGCGGACATGCGTGAACACCGAGCCACCCTTCTGGGCGAGGCCGGCCATGTCGATCATGCCGCAGCCTTTGTCCTCGAGATGCGCCGCCATGCCGAGCACCGCACCGACGGTGACGACGCCGGTGCCGCCGACGCCGTCGATGATCGCCGCCCAGCCCTGCTCGCCAAGCGGGAATTGCGCCGGCACGGGCACGCCTTCCAGCGGATCGGCCTTGCCGGCAAGGCCCTCGGCCTTGCGGATCTTGGCGCCGTGCACAGTGACGAAGGAGGGGCAGAAGCCGTTGACGCAGGAGAAATCCTTGTTGCAGCTCGACTGGTCGATCTTGCGCTTGCGGCCGAATTCGGTCTCGACCGGCTGGATCGAGACGCAGTTCGACTGCACGCCGCAATCGCCGCAGCCCTCGCAGACCAGCTCGTTGATGAAGACCCGCTTGTCGGGATCGGGGAAGGTGCCGCGCTTGCGGCGGCGGCGTTTTTCGGCGGCGCAGGTCTGGTCGTAGAGCAGCACGGAGACGCCTTTGACATCGCGCAGCTCGCGCTGGACGAGATCGAGGTCGTCGCGGTGATGGATGGTGGCGCCGGCCGGGAATTCGGCCTTGCCGGCATATTTGCCGGGCTCATCTGTGACGATGGCGATTCGGTCGACGCCTTCGGCGCGCACCTGCCTGGCGATCATGTCGACGGTCAGGCCGCCTTCGTGCGGCTGGCCGCCGGTCATGGCGACGGCGTCATTGTAGAGTATCTTGTAGGTGATGTTGGCATCGCTCGACAGCGCGAAGCGGATCGCCAGCGTACCGGAATGGTTGTAGGTGCCATCGCCGAGATTCTGGAAGATGTGCTCGCGCTTGGAGAACGGCGCCTGGCCGACCCATTGCGCGCCCTCGCCGCCCATGGCCGTGAAACCGACGGTGTTGCGGTCCATCCACAGCGCCATGAAGTGGCAGCCGATGCCGGCCGCGGCGATAGAGCCGTCCGGCACCTTGGTGGACGAATTATGCGGGCAACCGGAACAGAAGAACGGTGTGCGCGAGCCGATGTCGGTGGCCTCGGTGAGCATTGCCTGGAACTGGCGCAGCTTCGCCACCCGCGCCGAAATCTCTTCGGACGGGCCGATGGTCCTGACGATCCTCTCGCCAAGCGCAATGGCGATCTCGTTGGGATCGAGCGCGCCCTTGGCCGGAAACAGCCAGTCGCCGCGCTCGTCCTTCTTGCCGATAATGACCGGTTGGGTGGCAGTGCCATAAAGGCTTTCGCGCAGCTGCACTTCGATCAGCGAGCGCTTCTCCTCGACGACGACAATGGTGTCGAGGCCGCGGGCGAAATCGGCGATGTGATGCAGGTCGAGCGGCCAGGGGCAGCCGACCTTGAACAGCCGCACGCCGATGCGGTTGGCGGCCGCCTCGTCGATGCCGATGTCCTCCAGCGCCTGACGGACATCGAGATAGCTCTTGCCCAGCGTGATGATGCCGATCTTCGGGTTGCGGCCGCCCGAATAGACGATGCGGTTCAGCCCGTTGGCAAGGATGAAGGCGGAAGCCGCGGCGCGCTTGTGCTCATGCAGCCGCTCCTCCTGACCGAGCATATCGATCTCGTGGCGAATGTTGAGACCGCCTGATGGCATGTCGAAATCCGGCACGACGATGTTCAGCCGCTCGAGCGAGGCATCGACCGAGGCCGTCGATTCGATGTTGTCCTTGACGCATTTGATCGCCGCCCAGGTACCGGCAAAGCGCGACATGGCAAAGCCGTAGAGCCCGTAATCGATGATCTCCTGGACACCGGCGGGATTGAGGATCGGCACCATCGTGTCGACGAACAGGAATTCGGTGGCGTGCGCATTGGTCGAGGATTCGGCCATATGGTCATCGCCCATCAGCGCAAGCACGCCGCCATGCTTCGACGATCCGGCGAGGTTGGCGTGGCGGAACACGTCGCCTGAGCGATCGACACCCGGTCCCTTGCCGTACCAGACCGAAAAGACGCCGTCATGAGTGCCCTCGCCCAGCAGTTCCGTCTGCTGCGTTCCCCAGCAAGCGGTGGCGGCAAGCTCCTCGTTGAGACCCGGCTGGAAGACGATGTCAGCCTGGGCGAGCTGTTTCTTCGCCTTCCAAAGCTGCATGTCGAGGCCGCCGAGCGGCGAACCGCGATAGCCGGAGACGAAACCGGCCGTGTTCAGGCCGGCGCGGCGATCACGCTCGCGCTGCATCAGCAGCATGCGGATGACCGCCTGCGCGCCGGACAGGAAGATGCGCTCCTTTGCGAGATCGAACTTGTCGTCGAGCGCGACGTCGTGCAGCGTCATCAGGCATTTCCTCTGCGGAGGCCACGCGGGGCAGGCAGCCAACGTCGGGGTCGGATGACGCATCCTTTCTCCCCTTGCAAGGCAGGTCAAACAAAATCGCAGATGCCAGGCAACGCGCACCGAACAGTCCGCGTCCATCCTGAATCGGGTATGAAACCGGTCCGCGGATATTGCCCGGCGCACGAAAATTTCAGCTGCGGCCCGGATGGCCGCGACGCGTCAGCCGCCCTTCGAGCAATCCGGCTTCGGTTCGCCCGGCAGCTTGCCGTCGGGATGGCCGACGAGATCGGGATTGGCGGTGTAGAGCTGGTCGATGACCAGCGGCCGGTCGGGCAGGATCGACTGGTCTTCCGTCGACATCAGCGTGGTGTCGATCTTCTGCAGGACCGCGCCGTCGGCGCCTTTGATGCTGATGGCAATCGCATAGGGCTTGTTCTTGACGACGCAGGTCAGTGCCGGGCTCTCCAGCGTCACCTTGTCGAGCTTCGGCCAGACCTTCTGCTCGACCACCAGAGGCGCGCCGCCGGCGGGATCCTGGAAGCTGGCGACCGCGACCTGGCCCTCTCCCATCGGCTTCAGCGGCCGCAGGGTCACGACATAAGTCGCCCTTGCGAGGCGGTAGTTGAAGACGAATATCTTGCCGGAAATCTCGAACAGCTTGCCTTCGTCATTGCCGGTATCGCGGCAGGCGCCCAGCGCAACGGCCGCGATGAGTGCCACGCCGACAAGGATCGAACGGGAAAGGCCGCTACGCATTCCTGACCTCATTTTCCGCCATGCGACGGCGACGATAGTGACGGCTTGCCTTCTGCCTGTTGCCACACACCGCCATGTCGCACCAAAGGCGGCTGGAATTGCGGCTTCTGTCGACGAACAGCCAGGTGCAATTGGGACAGATCCTCAGCCTCGCGACGGTGTCGTCACGCAGAAGCGACAACGCCAAAACCGCCAGTGCCGCCTCGAAAGCGATCGGCGTCAGGGGATCACCGAACGGCCTCCCCGGCGCACCGATCTCGGTCCGGCTGCCGGCAAGGCCATCGGCGCAGGCTCTCAGGAA
>NZ_RZQI01000497.1:0-4434 GCF_003998335.1 Mesorhizobium sp. M7A.F.Ca.CA.002.05.1.1
AGGTGATCGAGGCCGTCGAGCTCGCCAAGCACTACCGCGCCAACGCCATCGCCGTAACCGCGCCCGACACCGAACTCGCCCGCGCCTGCGACGTCAGGTTGACGGTGGCGGTGCCCGAATATCCCGACACGCTGAAGCCGACGGCCTCGCGCTTCGCCTTCCTGGCGGCGATCGACCTTCTGGCGGTGGCCTCGGCCTACAAGCTCGACGGTTCGGCCCGCGAGACCGTGCGCCGCATCAAATACAACGCCCAGATCCACCGCACCGGCAAGGAGATGGAGCCGCTCGGAGACTAGCTCCCTTCTCCCCGTTCACGGGGAGAAGGTGCCGGCAGGCGGATGAGGGGCGGCGCCGAGTTCAACAATTGATGATCCCAACTTGGATTGGGCGCATGCACAAAGAGGGAAAGAAATGCTCGAAATAGCACCGACGAAACAGGCAGCCGCATGGCTCGAATCCCTGGCGCAGGCACTCGCAGCCGGCGACGTGGCCGCTGCGAGCAACCTGTTCGTCGACGATTGCTACTGGCGCGATCTCCTGACCTTCACCTGGAACATCACCACCATGGAAGGCCGCGAGGCGATCGCCGACATGCTGGCGGCGACGCTGGCGACGGCCAAGCCGAGCGCGTGGCAACTGACCGGCGAGGCGATCTCGGACGATGGCACCATCGAGGCGTGGTTCAGCTTCGAAACCGCGGTGGCCAGGGGAGAGGGCATCATGCGGCTGCGCGACGGCCGCTGCCGCACGCTGTTCACGGCAATGACGGACCTGAAAGGCTTCGAGGAGCGCAAGGGGGCGAAGCGGCCGCTTGGCGTGCGCCACAAGGCCGATCCCAGGCGCGAGACCTGGTCGGAGGCGCGGGCGCGCGAGACGCGCGAGCTCGGCACCGAGGAACAGCCCTACTGCCTGGTCATCGGCGGCGGCCAGGGCGGCATCATGCTGGGGGCGCGGCTGCGCCAGCTCGGCGTGCCCACCATCGTCATCGAGAAGAATGCGCGGCCGGGCGATTCCTGGCGCAACCGCTATCGCACGCTCGTGTTGCACGATCCGGTCTGGTACGACCATCTGCCCTACATTCCCTTCCCCGAAAACTGGCCGGTGTTCACGCCCAAGGACAAGATGGGCGACTGGCTGGAAATGTACACGCGCGTCATGGAGCTCAATTACTGGGTCGCCACGAAATGCCTGAGCGCGTCCTATGATGAGGCCGAAAAAGTCTGGACCGTGGTCGTCGACCGCGTCGGCCGCCAGATCACGCTGAAGCCGAAGCACATCGTCTTCGCCACCGGCGCCTACGGTCCGCCACGGCGGATCGATCTGCCGGGCGCCGACCGGTTCAAGGGCGAGTTGCTGCACTCCAGCCAGTATGCCAGCGGCGACAAATTCCGCGGCAGACGAGTCGCGGTCATCGGCGCGGCCAGCTCCGGCCACGATGTCTGCGTCGACCTCTGGGAAAGCGGCGCCGAGGTCACCATGATCCAGCGTTCGCCGACGACGGTGGTCAAATCGGACACGCTGATGGAAGTCGGCTTCGAGATCTTCTCGGAAGACGCACTGGCGCGCGGCATCACCACCGAGAAGGCCGACATGATCGTCGCCTCGACGCCGTTCGCGCTGGTGCCCAAGGGCCAGCGGGCGCTTTACGAGGTGATCAAGGCGCGCGACGCGGCTTTTTACGACCGCTTGCGCGCCGCCGGCTTCGCCCTCGATTTCGGCGACGACGAGACCGGCCTTCTGATGAAGGCCTACCGCACCGGCTCCGGCTACTATATCGATGTCGGCGCTTCCGACCTGATCATCGACGGCAAGATCGGCATCCGCAGCGGCGTCGCCATCAAGTCGCTGACCCCGAGCGGCATCCTGTTCGAGGACGGCAGTGAACTCGCCGCCGACGCCATCATCGCCTGCACCGGCTATCAGTCGATGAACGAGACGGTGGCTTCGATCGTCTCGCGCGAAGTCGCCGACAAGGTCGGCCCCTGCTGGGGGCTTGGCTCGGGCGTCAAGGGCGACCCCGGACCCTGGCAAGGCGAGCTGCGCAACATGTGGAAGCCGACCGCGCAGGAAGCGCTTTGGTTCCACGGCGGCAATCTGGCGCTGTCGCGCTTCTATTCGAAATATGTGGCGCTGCAGATCAAGGCGCGGATGGAGCGCATTGAGACGCCGGTTTATGGGAAGCCGAGCAATTCGGGGCGGTAGCCATCTACCGCAAGAGCTAATCGTGCCGATGCCCAAAATGCCTCGCGGCCACCTCAACATGCGTATGCGACGCCTGCGCCACGAAACGCTCGGTCTCGTTGTGATCAGCCGCCTCGTTCGGCCACCAGGTGCCGCCGATAACGATGCCATCCGACACCAGCCTCTGGTCGGCGACCAATGACGCGCCGACCGCATCGACGAAGGTGAAGCGGCCCGGGCGCTGCCGGAGCACGGCGACATCGCCGACGGTGCCGACCGCCAGCGTGCCCAGGTCAGGCCTGGCGATCGCCTGCGCCGGCGCTTGCGTGGCGGCGCGCAGGACCTCGACCAGCGGCATGCCGAGCGCCAGCAGCTTCGACATGCAGACCAGTATGTCGAAGGCCGGCCCGTCGACGCAGTAGAGATGCACGTCGCTCGAGATCACGTCGGGCGCCAGCCCTTCCTCGAGCATGGCACGGGCAACGGCGAAATCGAACGAGCCCATGCCGTGGCCGATGTCGAAGATGACGCCGCGCTCGCGCGCCAGCCGCATGTCGGGCCGCACCGCGCCGGAAGCAAATACCGGCGCATTGGGAAACGGCCGGAAGCAGTGGGTGAGAATGTCGCCCCTGCGCAGCCGCGGCAGCACTTCCGAGCGGCCGGGCGGCGGCTCGTCTATATGCGCCATCAGCGGCAGGCCGGCCTGGTCGGCGGCCTCCAGCGCCAGATCCACCGGGGCGATGCCGCTGGTGCCGCCGGCATGCTTGCCGGAGCGGACTTTTACGCCGACCACGACATCGCGGTGTTCACGCACCGCCGCGACCACCTCGCGCGGCTCGCACAGCCTGAGGTCGCTGCACTCGCCGACCGACACTGTCTGCGAGAAGCCGAAAATGCCGGCAAAGGAAATGTTGACATAGGCCAGGATGCGGACCTTCGACCGCTCCATGACATGGCGGCGGAAGCCGAGGAAATTGCCGGCGCCGGCACTGCCCGCATCGATGAAGGTGGTGGTGCCGCTCTTGGCGGCCAGCCGGTCGGCATCGACGCCAAGCGACGTGCCGCCCCAATAGACGTGGCTGTGCAGGTCGACCAGGCCCGGCGTGACGATGCAGCCGCCGGCATCGACGATCTGCGCTGCGCTGTCCGCCGGGATATCGGCATCGACTGCGGCAACGCGGCCATTGGCGATGGCGACATCGCGCGGCGCGTCGAGGCCAGCGGCCGGATCGATCAGCCGTCCGCCCTTCAGCAGGAGGTCGAATTGCATTGAGGTCACCTCCGCTTCGTTGCTTTGCCTACAGAGGCCGGTAAGCGACCGCCTCGACCTCGATCTTGATATCGATCATCAGCCGCGATTCGACCGTGGTGCGGGCCGGCGGGTTTTTGGGGAAATGCCGGGCATAGACCGCGTTGAAGGCGCCGAAATCGCGCGCATCTTCCAGCCAGACCGTGGTCTTCACCACATCGTCCATGGTGCAGCCGGCCAGCGCCAGCGCGGCCTTGATATTGGCGAGCACCTGCTCGGTCTGTTCCGATATGCCGCCCTTGACCACGATGCCGTCGCTGCCGACGGGAACCTGGCCCGAGACATAGACGAGATCGCCGGCCCGCACGGCGGGCGACAACGGCACATGCGATGTTCCAAAACACTGTTTCGGCAAGGGACAAGCCTCCTCTGATGACAGGACGGGGTGCCATGGCAGCGCCCGCTTCGATCGACATTTACGCCGATCGGGGCGATCCTCATAGGGGGCCTTGTTGGAAAGCAACATTCTTCGAAATCCGTGTTGCTTTATTACAAGAGCGCTTGCATCGTACGCGCTGACGGGCGGCTTGGAAGCCGCAACGTACAGACGCATTTGCCAGAGCGGAGACACCCAGCGATGACTTACGACAAGAACCCGTTTCCATCAGGCGATGCCGATCGCCACGCGCTCTGGGAAATGCTGGTGCGGCGCGACATCGACGCTTTCATCGGCCAGGACTGGGCCATGGTCGAGGATGATTTCGTAGCCTCGAGCTTCTTCGGCATGCATGCGCATTTCCTGCACAACGCCGACGCCTGGCGGCTGCAGTTTCCAAGGCTCGAAATCTATCGCGACGAATGGCTGCGCCAGGCCAGGGAGACGGCGGCGACCAAATTCGCCGAGCCGCTGCGCGAGGCGCTGTTTCGCGTCACCAACATGCGCGACATCGATGTCGACGGCGACCGCGCCGTGCTGCACAAGAAATTCGACGGCTCGGTTGCCA
>NZ_RZQI01000498.1:0-4433 GCF_003998335.1 Mesorhizobium sp. M7A.F.Ca.CA.002.05.1.1
CGTGTCGCCCAAGCAGATGGTGTCGGTGGCCGCGGCCCTGATCCCGTTCCTGGAAAACGACGACGCCAACCGCGCTCTGATGGGCTCGAACATGCAGCGTCAGGCCGTGCCGCTGGTGCGCGCCGAGGCGCCGTTCGTCGGCACCGGCATGGAGCCGATCGTCGCCCGTGACTCGGGCGCCGCCATCGGCGCCCGCCGCGGCGGCATCGTCGACCAGGTGGACGCGACGCGTATCGTTATCCGCGCCACCGAAGATCTCGATCCGGGCAAGTCCGGCGTCGATATCTACCGGCTGATGAAGTTCCAGCGTTCGAACCAGAACACCTGCATCAACCAGCGTCCGCTGGTTCGCATGGGTGACCGGGTCAACAAGGGCGACATCATCGCCGACGGTCCGTCGACCGAGCTCGGCGATCTGGCGCTCGGCCGCAACGTGCTGGTCGCGTTCATGCCGTGGAACGGCTACAACTACGAGGACTCGATCCTCCTGTCCGAACGCATCGTCGCCGATGACGTCTTCACCTCGATCCACATCGAGGAGTTCGAGGTCATGGCGCGCGATACCAAGCTCGGACCGGAGGAAATCACGCGCGATATTCCAAACGTCTCGGAAGAAGCGCTGAAGAACCTCGACGAAGCCGGCATCGTCTATATCGGTGCCGAAGTTCAGCCGGGCGACATCCTGGTCGGCAAGATCACGCCGAAGGGCGAAAGCCCGATGACGCCGGAAGAGAAGCTTCTGCGCGCCATCTTCGGCGAAAAGGCATCCGATGTGCGCGACACCTCGATGCGCATGCCTCCGGGCACTTTCGGCACGGTCGTCGAGGTGCGCGTCTTCAATCGCCACGGTGTGGAGAAGGACGAGCGCGCCATGGCGATCGAGCGCGAGGAGATCGAACGCCTCGCCAAGGACCGCGACGACGAACAGGCCATTCTGGACCGTAACGTCTACGCGCGTCTTTCCGACGTGCTCGTCGGCAAGGAAGCGATCGCCGGACCGAAGGGCTTCAAGAAGGGCTCGACGCTGTCCAAGGATACGCTCGACGAGTATCCGCGTTCGCAGTGGTGGCAGTTTGCCGTGGAGAACGAAAAGCTCCAGAGCGAACTCGAGGCGCTCCGTGGCCAGTACGACGATTCCAAGAAGGCGCTCGAACAGCGTTTCATGGACAAGGTCGAGAAGGTCCAGCGCGGCGACGAAATGCCTCCGGGCGTCATGAAGATGGTCAAGGTCTTCGTGGCCGTGAAGCGCAAGATGCAGCCCGGCGACAAGATGGCCGGCCGTCACGGCAACAAGGGTGTCGTGTCGCGGATCGTTCCGGTCGAAGACATGCCTTTCCTCGAGGACGGCACGCATGCCGATATCGTGCTCAACCCGCTGGGTGTGCCGAGCCGCATGAATGTCGGCCAGATCCTGGAAACGCATCTGGGCTGGGCATGCGCGGGCATGGGCAAGAAGATCGGCGAGCTGATCGACACGTACAAGGCAGCCGGCGACATCAAGCCGCTGCGCAAGACGCTCGAGAGCTTCATCCCGGCCAACGACCGCAACGAGCCGGTTCGTGACTATGACGACGAGAGCATTGTTCGCCTCAGCGAGCAGATGCGCCGCGGCGTCTCGATCGCGACCCCGGTGTTCGACGGCGCGCATGAGGCTGACATCAACATCATGCTGGAGCAGGCGGGCCTGCATACCAGCGGTCAGTCGCAGCTCTATGACGGACGCACGGGCGAGCCGTTCGATCGCAAGGTGACGATGGGCTACATCTACATGCTCAAGCTTCACCACCTCGTGGACGACAAGATCCACGCGCGTTCGATCGGTCCGTACTCGCTCGTTACCCAGCAGCCGCTGGGCGGCAAGGCGCAGTTCGGTGGCCAGCGCTTCGGCGAGATGGAGGTCTGGGCGCTCGAAGCATACGGCGCCGCCTACACGCTGCAGGAAATGCTGACGGTGAAGTCCGACGACGTCGCCGGTCGTACCAAGGTCTACGAGGCGATCGTGCGTGGCGACGACACCTTCGAGGCCGGCATCCCCGAGAGCTTCAACGTTCTCGTCAAGGAAATGCGGTCTCTCGGCCTCAATGTCGAGCTGGAGAACACCAAGCTCGACGACAACCCTGTCCGGCTGCCCGATGCTGCCGAATAGGGGCGCGGCCGAGTAAACAAGACGTTCGGTCGCGGAAATCGCGACCGAACGCACCAAATTCTTCGGCCGGTGGCCGACACACGACGGCGGGCGTTTGGCCCGCGCTAGATGCAAGGGGTTTTCGAGGACCCCGAAAAGGAGAACGGCATGAACCAAGAGGTCATGAATCTCTTCAATCCGCAGGCGCCTGCGCAGGTGTTCGATTCCATTCGGATATCGCTTGCCAGCCCTGAGAAGATTCTGTCCTGGTCTTTCGGCGAGATCAAGAAGCCGGAGACCATCAACTACCGCACCTTCAAGCCGGAGCGTGACGGTCTGTTCTGCGCGCGCATTTTTGGCCCGATCAAGGACTACGAGTGCCTGTGCGGCAAGTACAAGCGCATGAAGTACAAGGGCGTCATCTGCGAGAAGTGCGGCGTCGAAGTCACGCTGTCGCGCGTTCGCCGCGAGCGCATGGGCCATATCGAGCTGGCGGCTCCGGTCGCCCATATCTGGTTCCTGAAGTCGCTGCCGTCGCGCATCGGCACGCTGCTCGACATGACCCTGAAGGACATCGAGCGCGTCCTCTACTTCGAGAACTACATCGTCACCGAACCTGGCCTCACCGCGCTGAAGGAGCACCAGCTGCTCAGCGAGGAAGAGTACATGATCGCCGTCGACGAGTATGGCGAGGATAGTTTCACCGCCATGATCGGCGCCGAGGCCATTCATGACCTCCTGGCGGGCATGGACCTGGAGAAGATCGCCGGCGACCTGCGTTCGGAACTGGCTTCGACCACCTCCGAGCTGAAGCAGAAGAAGTATCTGAAGCGGCTCAAGGTCGTCGAGAACTTCATGGAATCCGGCAACCGTCCGGAATGGATGATCATGAAGGTGGTTCCGGTGATCCCGCCGGACCTGCGTCCGCTGGTTCCTCTGGACGGCGGCCGCTTCGCCACGTCGGATCTGAACGATCTCTATCGCCGCGTCATCAACCGCAACAACCGTCTGAAGCGGCTGATCGAGCTGCGCGCTCCCGGCATCATCGTGCGCAATGAAAAGCGCATGCTGCAGGAAGCCGTCGATGCGCTGTTCGACAACGGCCGTCGCGGCCGCGTCATCACCGGCGCCAACAAGCGCCCGCTGAAGTCGCTGTCCGACATGCTCAAGGGCAAGCAGGGCCGGTTCCGTCAGAACCTGCTCGGCAAGCGCGTCGACTATTCCGGCCGCTCGGTCATCGTGACCGGTCCGGAGCTCAAGCTGCACCAGTGCGGCCTGCCCAAGAAGATGGCGCTCGAACTGTTCAAGCCCTTCATCTACGCCCGTCTCGACGCCAAGGGTTACTCCTCGACCGTCAAGCAGGCGAAGAAGCTGGTCGAAAAGGAGCGTCCGGAAGTCTGGGATATCCTCGACGAGGTCATCCGCGAGCATCCGGTGCTGCTGAACCGTGCGCCGACGCTGCACCGTCTCGGCATCCAGGCGTTCGAGCCGATCCTGATCGAAGGCAAGGCGATCCAGCTGCACCCGCTGGTCTGCACGGCCTTCAACGCCGACTTCGACGGCGACCAGATGGCCGTTCACGTGCCGCTGTCGCTGGAAGCGCAGCTTGAAGCCCGCGTGCTGATGATGTCGACCAACAACATCCTGCACCCGGCTTCCGGCGCGCCGATCATCGTGCCGTCGCAGGACATGGTTCTGGGTCTCTATTATCTCTCGATCGTCAACCAGAACGAGCCGGGCGAGGGCATGGTGTTTGCCGACATGGGCGAACTCCAGCACGCGCTCGAGACCAAGGCGGTGACGCTGCACTCCAAGATCAAGGGTCGTTTCCGTACGGTCGACGCCGAAGGCAAGGTCGTGTCGAAGATCCATGACACGACGCCTGGCCGCATGATCATCGGCGAGCTTCTGCCGAAGAACGTCAACGTGCCTTACGAGACCGCCAACCAGGAGATGACCAAGAAGAACATCTCCAAGATGATCGACACCGTCTACCGCCATTGCGGTCAGAAGGAGACGGTCATTTTCTGCGATCGCATCATGGCGCTCGGATTCAGCCATGCCTGCCGTGCCGGCATTTCGTTCGGCAAGGACGACATGCTGATCCCGGATGCCAAGATCAAGCTGGTCTCCGACACCGAGGCTTTGGCCAAGGAATACGAGCAGCAGTACAATGACGGTCTGATCACGCAGGGCGAGAAGTACAACAAGGTCGTCGACGCCTGGGCCAAGTGCTCGGAAAAGGTCGCCGACGAAATGATGGCCCGTATCAAGGCGGTCGAGTTCGAGGACAATGGCCGTCAGAAGC
>NZ_RZQI01000499.1:0-4427 GCF_003998335.1 Mesorhizobium sp. M7A.F.Ca.CA.002.05.1.1
GTATCTGCCGCTGTCGCTGCTGCGCGCGTCGCTGGAACGCCAGTTCACGCTGACCGACATTCCCTTCAAGACCGGCGGCCCGGCCCGCTATGTCCAGGTCGCCGAGACTGGCGGACGGCTCGGCTTCATCACGCCGATGACGCATAATTTCTGCGAAAGCTGCAACCGCGTCCGGCTGACCTGCACCGGCACCCTCTATATGTGCCTGGGCCAGGAAGATGCCGCCGACCTGCGCGCGCCCTTGCGCGCCTCCGAAGGCAACGAGCTGGTCGCCGATGCAATAGACGAAGCCATCGGCCGCAAGCCCAAGGGCCACGACTTCATCATCGACCGCCGCACCAGCCGCCCATCGGTGTCACGCCATATGAGCGTCACCGGCGGCTGATCTTTTCGTGAAATTCATGCAAGATTGCTTCGGATCATGACTCGAGGCGAGCATGCGGCTGCACTCTTCATTCCTGGCGATTGCGACAATGGCAGCAAGCAGTGCGGTCGCCGCGCCGTTCACTTATGTGAACGAGCGCTTCGGCACCGTCTGCACCTTTCCCGACGAGATCTTCACCGATCGCCAGCCGGAGCCCGATAATGGCGACGGACAGCAATGGCTGAGCGCCGATGGCGCCAGCCTGATCTGCTCCGGCATCCTCAACATAGACAACGATACGCCGAAGGGCTTTGTGGCGGCCGAGAAGGCCAGCGATGAAGCCGGCTACAAGGTGACCTATGGCAAGGCCGGCAGCGATTGGGCGGTGCTGTCGGGCGTTAAGGATGGAAAGATGTTTTACGAGCGACGTCTGTTTGGGAGAGACGGTATCATCCGCACGGTCTGGGTCGACTACCCTCCGGCCCTGAAGTCGAAATACGACCCGCTGGTCGGCGCCATTGCCGGCAGTCTCAAGGGGTCGTGAAAGTTTCGGACCACACCCCAGAAAAAGTCTTGTTCGCGAACCACAGCCGGATTTACGGCCAGTCTGTTCCAACCTACCCTTTCCCTGGAAGCGGATCTTCGCTCACAGGGGGAATACTCCATGCGCAAACTCGTTCTTTCTCTAGCCTTGCTTGGTCTCGCGGCCGTGCCCGCTGCGGCCCAGTCGATCGGCGGCACTTATACGGTCGCCGGCACCAACTTCGACGGCTCTGCCTATGGCGGCGAGGCAACCATCACGCTGACCAGCGGGACGACGTGCGCGATCCATTGGGAAACCGGCGGCTCATCTTCCGACGGCATCTGCATGCGCAACGATGATGCCTTCTCGGCCGGCTATGTCATGGGCAAGGATATCGGCCTCGTCGTCTACAAGATGACGGACGACGGCTCGCTGCATGGTCTGTGGACCATCGCCGGCAAGGAAGGCAATGGCACCGAGGTGCTGACGCCGAAGAAGTAAGTTCTGCCGCCATTGCAGGTGATCTTCTGAGCCACAAACAAGGCTGTGGCCCAGCCCTTTGCTGTTGCTGTTTCACGCCCGGCTGTTACAGGCTTGCTGCCTAAAGCGCGTCGCGTTTGAACGGATTCAGGCGACGCGCTTTAGGTCTTTGTTTCTTATGCGTGTCGTTTCCCCAAAACCGAGGTCACTTTTGGGCGACATGCATTAGCAGAACCGGTAGCCGTCTTGCCCCTGTCACCAAATATTCGCGGCGCGTTGTTCATGATGGTGGCGATGGCCGGCTTCTGCCTCAACGATGCCATCACCAAATACTCGTCACAATCGATGAACATGGCGCAGGTCATGTTGATCCGTGGGGCTTTCGCTTCGCTTTTCGTCGGCTTGCTCGCCTGGCAGCGCGGCGCGCTCGCCCGCCCGGGTTCGATGCTGCAGCCTCTGGTGGCCCTGCGCGTGATCAGCGAGGCCGGTGCCACGGTGAGTTTTCTCGTCGCCCTCGCCCATTTGCCGATCGCCAATGTTTCGGCGGTGCTGCAGGCGCTGCCACTGGCGGTGACGATGGGGGCCGCACTCGTCTTTGGCGAGGCTGTCGGCTGGCGGCGCTGGCTGGCCATCGCCATCGGATTTGCCGGCGTGCTGATTATCGTGCGGCCTGGCTTCGAAGGGTTCAGCATGTACTCGCTGGCAGCGCTGGCCAGTGTCGCCTGTTGTGCGGTGCGCGATCTCGCCACCAAGCGAATTCCCAAGGCCATTCCGACATTGCTGGTGTCGACGGCAACCGCGCTTGCCATGACCATCGTCGGTGCGGCGCTGTTGCCGGCAATGGGCGGCTGGACGCCGATGACGAGGGACAGCACAGCCCTGCTGGCCTTGGCCGCGGTGCTGGTGGTGATCGGCTACCAGTTCATCATCATGGCGATGCGGGCGGGCGACATCTCCTTCATCGCGCCGTTCCGCTATACGGCCCTGATCTGGTCGATCCTGCTTGGCCTGTTCATCTTTGCCGATATCCCCGATCCGCCGATGATCGTCGGCGCCACCATCATCATCGGCTCCGGCCTTTATGCGCTCTATCGCGAGCGTGTGGTCGGCCGGCGAAAGATCGTCGCCGAAAGCACGGGGCCGACCATGGTGCCTGACGGAATCTAGCCAGATCATTGAAGGTTCTTGTGATTTCCGACGGCTGGCGTACAGGCTTCGTGGCATGAAGCGAGACATTGCGGGGATCATCCTGGCCGGTGGCCAGTCGAGACGGATGGGCGGCGGCGACAAGAGCCTGTTGCCGCTTGGCGATGGCTGCCTGCTTGACCAGGTCGTGTCGCGCTTCACCCCGCAAATAGAATCGCTGGCGCTCAGCGCCAATGGCGCCTCTGCGCGATTCCTGCGCTTTGGACTGCCGGTGCTTGCCGACAGCGTGCCCGGCTTTGCCGGGCCGCTCGCCGGAATCCTGACCGGCCTCGAATGGGCCGCGGCCAATACGTCTTGCAAAGCGATCGTCAGTGCTGCCGGCGACACGCCTTTCCTGCCGTTGAACCTTGTCGAGCGCCTGGCAGCGGCCGCCGATCGAAGTCCCAGTTCGATTGCCGTAGCCTGCTCGGCCGGCAAGCGGCACCCGACCTTCGCGCTCTGGCCGCTCGGCTGCCGCGATGCCTTGCGGCACTTTCTGGTCGACGAGGATATCAGGCGGGTTTCGGCTTTCATCGACCGGCACGGTTTTGTCGAGGTGGAATTCCCGGTTCTGCAATCGGCGGGGATCGACCCTTTCTTCAACATCAACGAACCGGACGATCTTGTGTCTGCCGAGCGTCTGTTGCAGAGCATCAAGCCATGAACAGACGCGTCTTCGGCATCACCGGCTGGAAGAATTCCGGCAAGACGACTTTGACCGAAAGGCTGGTCACCGAACTTGTCCGGCGCGGCTGGAAGGTGTCGACGGTGAAACACGCCCATCATGATTTCGACATCGACAAACCGGGTGCCGACAGTTTTCGCCACCGGCAGGCCGGCGCCACCGAAGTCGCGATCGTCTCCGGCGTTCGCTGGGCACTGATGCACGAGTTGCGCGGCGAGGATGAGCCGACATTGGAGACTGTCCTGTCGCGGCTTGCCCCTTGCGACCTGGTGCTGGTCGAGGGCTACAAGCGCGAAGCCCACGACAAGATCGAAACCCGCCGGCTGGATGCGAAGGACCGCACGCCGCTTTCGGCGGAGGATCCCAACATCGTCGCTGTCGCAGCCGATTTTGCGATTGAAGGCGAGCAGCTGCCGGTATTCGATCTCGACGATGCAAAATCGATAGCCGACTTCATCGAGCGCACCACCGGGCTCGTTGCTTGAGCGCTGACGCAACGGCAGAATAGCCTTGCCCATTTTTACGGTTTTGCAGTTGCTTTTTTCTTGGAAAGAGTGGGAGTATCGCGCCAGCGGGCGGTCAAAAGCACCGCCCCACAGAGCCGTTCGGAACGACGGCCGGGACCATAAAGAGAGGACCATCATGCGTATTTCACTGCGTATCGCGCTTGCCGCATCGGCCGCGCTGCTGACGCTCGGCGTCGCCCAGGCCCAGGAAAAGACCCTAAGGATCGGCACCGAAGGCGCCTACCCGCCCTTCAACAACCTTACCGCCGATGGCCAACTCGTAGGCTTCGACATCGACATCGCCAAGGCGCTTTGTGATGAGATGAAGGTAAAGTGCACCTTCGTCGCGCAGGATTGGGACGGCATCATTCCCGCCCTTCAGGCCGGCAAGTTCGACGCCATCGTCGCCTCGATGTCGATCACGCCGGAGCGGATGGAAAAGGTCGATTTTTCGCACAAATACTACAACACGCCGTCGGCGCTCGCCGTGCCGAAGGACAGTACGCTGAAAGGCGTGACCAAGGAAGATCTCGCCGGCAAGACCATCGGCGTCGCCACCACCACGACGCATTTCAACTATGCCTCGAAGACCTACACTGACAGCACCGTGAAGGGCTATCCGAGCAGCCCCGAGGAGCAGGCAGATCTTGCCAATGGCCGTCTCGACGCCATCGAGGACGATAT
>NZ_RZQI01000500.1:0-4425 GCF_003998335.1 Mesorhizobium sp. M7A.F.Ca.CA.002.05.1.1
GTATTATCTCGTGGTCGAAATCGAAGACGAACAGCATCAACAGCGCCGAGAACGAGATAATTGCGGCAAGGGCTGCCTGGGGTTCGGGCTCCTCGATCGCCGGTCCGCCGGTGCCGCCATAACCGACCAGCATGGCGATGGCCGAGCCCATGAAGCGCAGGGCTTCCATGTAGAGCCTGGTCATGGCGCCGATCAGGCCGCCGACCAGAAGTTCCGAGATGATCATCGGCACAAGGATCTGCGGGCGCGGGTCGACGAAAGGAAAGATCTTGTCCCACAGAAAGGCGAGCAGGCCGCCGGTGGCGGCGACCGCCACGAACAACCTGACCTGGACCGGGACGCGGGCGCTGGAGAGGCCCGGCATCAGCATGAAACAGGCGCCGATGCGGCAGAAGGCGAGGAACGCCGCGATGACGACGCCTTGCGACAGCACGCTCACGATATGGTTCCGAGCACCTTGATCTCGACGCCCTTGGCGATTTCGACATGGCTGAGCACCGGCAGCGTGGTGAACAGGCGCTCGATGATCATGCGCACATAGGGGCGGGCGTCGGGCGCGGTGACGAGGACGAAACGCTCGCCGGCTTCCAGATATTTCTTGATCGCCTTGGTGGCGTCCTGGCCGAACTCCTCGAGCTGACGCGGGTCGATGTCGAATTCGCGCACCTCGCCCTTGGCGTCGCGCTTGAGGCTCTGGTGGAAGGCGAGATCCCAGCGGTTGCCGAGGCGCAGCACTTTCAGCACGCCGCCCTCGGACAGGTCGCCGCATATCTGCTGGGCCATGCGGATGCGGACATGCTCGACGATCTGCTCGGTGCGGCGCACATGCGGCGCGATCTCGGCGATCGCCTCGATGATCAGGTGCAGATTGCGGATCGAGACGCGCTCGGCGAGCAGCAGCTTCAACACCGCCTGCAGGCCGGGATAGGAGATGTGCGTGGTGCAGATCTCGTCGGCGAGCTTGCGGTATTCCTGGTCCTGGCGTTCGAGCAGCGCCTTCATGTCCTTGTAGGACAGAAGCTGCGGCAGGTTGTTGCGGATGACCTCGGAGAGATGGGTGAGCAGCACCGACATGTTGTCGGCGAAGGTGTAGTTCTCGCGCTTCAAATCCTCGGCGAAGGCTTCGACCACGGAATAGGCGCGCATGCCGAAGGCCGGCTCGCGGATTTCCTCGCCCGGTATCTCGGGTATGTCGCGGTTGCCGAGCAGCACCATGATCTCGCCGACGCGCATCTGGTACTCGGCCACCACGGTGCCGTGCACCTTGATCTGGTAGCTCTTCGGCGGGATGGCGAAATCGTCGGCGACGCGCACTTCCGGCACGACGAAGCCGTACTGGGTGGCGAATTTCTTGCGCATCTTGCCCATGCGGAAAACCAGTTCCTGATGCGACGTCAGCAGCCTTGTCGACAGCTGCTTGCCGATCAAAAGCTCGATCTCGGCGGTGGCGAGCGAAGCCTTGACCGAGTTCTTCTCCTCTTCGACCTTGGTCGCCTTTTCCTGATCCTTGATCGCCTCGGCTTCGGCGACGGCGCGGTTGGCGCGCATCGGGATGACGTAGCCGAGACCGGCCATGCCGGCGGCGAGCGCAAAGAACGGGAACAGCGGCAGGCCGGGCATCAGGCCGAGCAGCACCAGCAGCGATGCCGCGACATAGAGGGCGCGCGGGTGGGCACCGAGCTGGCCGAACACCGCCTGGTTGGTCGAGCCGCGGGTGCCGCCCTTGGAGACGAGCAGGCCGGCGGCGAGCGACACGATCAGTGCCGGGATCTGGGTGACGAGGCCGTCGCCGACCGACAGCTTGATGAACACGTCGGCGGCTTCGCCCATGCCCATACCGTGCCTGATGTAGCCGATGGCGATGCCGCCGACGATGTTGATGGCGGTGATGATGAGGCCGGCGATGGCGTCGCCGCGCACGAACTTCGAGGCGCCGTCCATCGAGCCGAAGAAAGAAGATTCTTCTTCCAGCTCGCGGCGGCGCAGCTGCGCGGTCTTGTCGTCGATCATACCGGCCGACAGGTCGGCGTCGATCGACATCTGCTTGCCTGGGATGGCGTCGAGGGTGAAGCGCGCGCCGACTTCGGCGATACGGGTGGCGCCCTTGGTGATGACGATGAAGTTCACCACGATCAGGATCATGAAGACAATCAGGCCGATGACGAAGTCGCTGGCCATCACCAGCTTGGAGAAGCCGGCGATGACATAGCCGGCGGCATGCGTGCCCTCATTGCCGTGCGACAGGATCATGCGCGTGGTGGCGATGTTGAGCGACAGCCTGAGCATGGTGGCGATGAGCAGCACGGTCGGGAAGGACGAGAAATCGAGCGGCCGCTGGATCCACAGCGCCACCATCAGGATCAGCACCGAAAGCGCGATCGAGAAGGCGAGGCCGACGTCGATGAGAAAGGCCGGAATCGGCAGAAACAGCACGGCCAGGATGATGACGATGCCGATGGCGAAGAAGACGTCGCGGCCGTTCTTGGCCACCGCGCCGGGCTGAATGCTTTCGCTGATCGCCATATCGTCCTCAAACCCCATAGACTGCCGAGCGCGCGACAGCCCTGTAAAGGTAGCCCGCCAAGCTTGCGCGAGGGTGGGAGACTGGCTAGTTCGAACGACCATGCGCAGGTCGCCGTGTCGGCCGGCCTCGCTAGGAAGGGAAACCCATGCTTCTGATCATCGGCACCATCCGCCTGCCGCCAAACAAATTGGAGGAAGCTAAGCCCGCTATGGAACGCATGGTTTCCGGCAGCCGCGCCGAGCCCGGCTGTCTCGAATATTCCTATGCGCAGGATGTTTTCGATGCCGGGCTCATCCGGGTCACGGAAGTCTGGAGTGACAGGGCAGCGCTCGACGCGCATTTCGCCTCGCCGCACATTGCGGACTGGCGTGCGAGCTGGCCGGCGCTAGGCATAGGCGAGCGCAACCTCGTGCTCTATGAAGCCGGCGAGCCCATGCCGACCTGAACGGTCCGTCAGCCGATCGATATCGCGCCAGCTGTCGCCAATATGGTGTCTGCCGGCATAGTGGTTGCCATGCCGTGCCGCCGGGCGTATCAGGCTGGCTTTCCACTGCCTTTCGATATCGGCGAGCCGCCCCGGTGCTTTCCAGAAACCACAGCGAAGTCTACGCCCGCCGGCTGCGCGCGGTGCTGATCAGGTCGTTGCCTCTGCTCGAGGCACGCGGCATCGTGGTGGTCGTTCTCGCCGGTGTCGTAGGCGTGATGGCGGGCATATTGGTCACGGCGATGAGCCAGATCGTGCAGGACCTGCACGGGCTGCTGTTCGGCGTTCAGCCAGGCGGCCGGCTTTCCGGCATGTTCTCGCTCGCCAATCCGATGCAGGCGCTGATACCGGCGATCGGCGGCATGCTGCTGGGGCTGACGGTGGTCTGGCTCAGGATACGGAAATTCCGCACGCCGATCGACCCGATCGAAGCCAATGCGCTCTATGGCGGGCGCATGTCGCTGACCGACACCTTCATCATCGCCGGCCAGACGATGATCTCCAGCGGTTTTGGCGCCTCGGTCGGGCTGGAAGCCGGCTATACGCAGGTTGGCTCCGGGCTGGCATCGCGGCTGGCGGGCATCTTCAGGCTGCGCCGCAACGATGTCCGCATCCTGGTCGGCTGTGGTGCGGCCGGCGCCATCGCCGCCGCCTTCGATGCACCGCTGACCGGCGCCTTCTACGGCTTCGAACTGGTCATCGGCATCTACTCGGTTGCCAATGTCGCGCCAGTCTTGACAGCCGCGATCTGCGCCTCGCTGACGGCAGAGATGTTCGGCGGCGTGCCGTTTCCGCTCGAGCTTTCGGGTCTGCCGGCGCTCACCGCCAGCCAGTATGTGCCGTTCCTGCTGCTCGGCCTGCTCGGCGGTGCCGCCTCGATCGCCATCATGCATCTGGTGACACTGATCGAGCGCGGTTTCGCCAGGCTGTCGATCGATGCGGCGCTGCGCCCCGTCATCGGCGGAGTCATCGTTGGCTTGTTGGGGCTGATCACGCCGCAGGTCCTGTCCAGCGGCCATGGCGCGCTGCATCGCGAATTCTCGATGAATTACGGGCTGGCCGTGGTGGCCAGCGTCTTCGTGCTCAAGCTGGCGGCGTCGGCGGTCTCGCTGGGGTCGGGTTTTCGCGGCGGATTGTTCTTCGCCTCGCTGTTCCTCGGCGCGCTGCTCGGCAAGGCGTTCGCGGATGTGATGATTGTCGTCTCGCCGGCAACCGGCATCGACCCTGCCGTCGCCGCCGTCGTCGGCATGACGTCGCTCGCAGTCGGTGTCGTCGGCGGTCCGCTGACGATGACCTTCCTGGCGCTGGAATCGACCCGCGACCTGACGCTGACCGGCGTTGTGCTGGCCGCCTCGATCATGTCGGCCATCCTGGTGCGCGAAACCTTCGGCTACTCGTTCTCGACATGGCGCTTCCA
>NZ_RZQI01000049.1:0-13800 GCF_003998335.1 Mesorhizobium sp. M7A.F.Ca.CA.002.05.1.1
CGTCTACGACCTCTACGCCGTCGCCTTCTTCGGCTTCCTCGGCTATCTCCTGACCAAGCTGCGCTGCGAACCGGCGCCGCTGCTGCTCGGCTTCGTGCTCGGCCCGCTGCTCGAGGAAAACCTGCGCCGCGCCATGATCCTCTCGCGCGGCGACCCGAGCACCTTCTTGACCAGACCGATCAGCGCCGGCCTGCTGCTCATCGCGCTCGCCGTGCTCGTCATCGTCTTCCTGCCGGCGGTCAAGAAAAAGCGCGAAGAGGTGTTTGTGGAGGAGAGTTGAATTACGCCGTCGTTCCGCTTCGGTCCTGAATCTCTTCGACAGGGTCGAGCGGTGCGATCGGCACCAGCGGTGCCGGCACATCGGTCGTCTTGACCTCGGCCTTGCAGATGTCGGCGATGACGCAGGCCGGGCAATCCGGCTTGCGCGCCTTGCAGACGTAGCGGCCATGCAGGATCAGCCAGTGATGTGCATGGCGCATATATTCGTCCGGAATGATCTTCAACAATCCTTGCTCGACCTGTTCCGGCGTCTTGCCGGGCGCCAATCCGAGCCGGTTGCCGATACGGAGAATGTGCGTGTCGACCGCCATCGTGTGCTGGCCGAAGGCCATATTGAGCACGACATTGGCGGTCTTGCGCCCGACCCCGGGCAGCTTGACCAATTCATCGCGACTGTCGGGTACCTCGCCGCCATGGTCGCGGATCAGCGCCTGCGACAGCGCAATCACATTCTTCGCCTTGTTGCGCCACAGCCCGATGGTGCGGATATATTCGCCGACCCTTGCCTCCCCCAGCGCCAGCATCTTGTGCGGCGTATCGGCGGCCTTGAACAGCGCCCGCGTCGCCTTGTTGACGCCGGCATCCGTCGCTTGCGCCGACAGCACCACCGCGACCAGCAGCGTGAAGGCGTTGACATGTTCGAGCTCGCCCTTCGGCTCGGGCCGCTGGACGGAAAAGCGCCGGAATATCTCGTGCACTTCGGCCGGGCTGTAGCGCGACGAGCTCCGCACCGGCCGCGGGCGTGGCTTGACGTTCGACCCATCGCGTCGTGCGGGCAACAGCTCTTTTTTGGACAGGGAAGAATCTTTGGACTTGGGGCTTGCCATTTCCCTCCTATAATATCCCCTCATGAGCGACACAAACGCCTCGTTTCAGGCCGACGAGCCATTCTTTCAGGCGCTACTCACCCCGCACCGGTCTCTGGGCCGGACAGGCTTCTTCATCCTGATGGGCGCGCTGCTGTTCGGCTGGCTGGTGACAGGCGCGTTTTTCCTGTCGCGCGGCGCCTGGCCGGTGTTCGGCTTCTTCGGCCTCGACGTGGCCGCCGTCTACCTCGCCTTTCGCATCAACTACCGGGCCGCTCGCGCCCGCGAGGAAGTCTCGGTCTCGCGCACCAGCCTCGACATCCGCAAGACCGCACCTTCCGGCAAATCGGAAGCGCATCGCTTCAATCCGTTCTGGGCGCGGTTTTCGGTAGCCCGCCACGCCGAGATCGGCATCACAGGGATGACGGTGGAAGGCCAAGGGCAGAACGTGCCGATCGGATCCTTCCTGGACCCCGATTCCCGCGAGAGCTTTGCCACCGCCTTTTCGCGCGCGCTGGCGACCGCCAAGGCACGCTGAGCCAGCCACGGGCGGCTCCTGGGCTCGAATCCCGTGTCCATCTACGTATGCGGCGTAGGAAGGCAAGTTTCGGGTGGCGATCGACGCCCCGAGGGGCGATATTCCGGCTCAAGGAGACAGTTCCATGAGCACACACACCGCAGTCCTCAAAAAGGACATCACGCCTGAAGGCAGCGACTACGAAATCGTGCGCCGTGCCATCGAGAAGATCAGTCTCGACTATCGCGATCAGCCTTCCCTCGAAGAACTGGCCGAGGAGGTTGGCGAGACGCCGACCGGCCTGCAAAAACTCTTCACCCGCTGGGCCGGCCTGTCGCCCAAAGCCTTCCTGCAGGCGGTGACGCTGGACCATGCGCGCAGGCTGCTCGATTCCGGCATGCCGCTGCTCGAGACCTCGTTCGAACTGGGCATGTCCGGCCCGGGCCGGCTGCATGACCTGTTCGTCACCCATGAGGCGATGTCGCCGGGCGACTACAAGACACGCGGCGCCGGGCTCACCATCCGCTACGGCTTCCATTCCTCGCCGTTCGGCACCGCCCTGATCATGGCCACCGAGCGCGGGCTCGCCGGCCTCGCCTTCAGCGACCCCGGCGAGGAACGCGCCGCCTTCGCCGACATGTCCAGCCGCTGGCCGAACGCCGTCTATGTCGAGGACATGACTGCTACCGGTCCCTATGCCGCCCGTATCTTCGATCCGACGCTGTGGCGCCCCGACCAGCCGCTGCATGTCGTCATGATCGGCACCGACTTCCAGGTTCGCGTCTGGGAGGCGCTGCTCAAGATCCCGATGGGTAAGGCCCGCACCTATTCCTCGATTGCGGCCAGCATCGGCGCACCGTCCGCCAGCCGTGCTGTCGGTGCGGCCAACGGGGCCAATCCGCTCTCTTTCGTGGTGCCTTGTCACCGCGCCATCGGTAAATCAGGCGATCTCACCGGCTATCACTGGGGCCTGACCCGCAAGCGCGCCATTCTGGGCTGGGAAGCCGGGCAGGTATCGTAATATCGATTTTCCTCGATATTGCGAAGGAAAACATGGATATATCGGCCTTCTTAAGTATAAGCGCGATTTAGACTGTGGTTTCCGCCGTTGCAACCCAGGGCAACCTCCGGTCCCCTGCAGTTGTTATTTTGAGCCGTTATTTTAGGTAACTCTAAATTAACCACGATAAAGTGATGATGCCCTCATATTAATCCGGACGATCCGGCTTGATAGGAGGTCCCGATGACATTGTTTCGCGCCGCCTGCGCCGCAGCTCTGCTGGTTGCCAGCCTCGACGAGGCCGCGTTGGCCGCGACGCAGAATGTCATCTTCAATGGCACGATCGCGCCCACCTGCACGCTTGTCGTTGCCACCAACGGCACGATGACGGCCAGCCCCGATCTCCAGTCCCTCAGTTCCCACAACAGCGGCGGCTCGGCTGGGACCGTGACACTGACGACGACCGGAGGTGTGTCGCTCAGCGTCGATCCGGTCACCACCATGACGGTGCCATCGGCAGACAGCACGTCGACGACCTGGACGCCGACCTACTCCGCCACCGGCGCGCATGCCATCGTCGAGACCGGCTCGGCAACCAGCATCACCACCCCCGGCGCCGATCTCGTCTCGGTTCACCTCGCTGGAACCAAAGGCGGCAGCAATCGCTTCGCCAACGGCAATTATCAGGCAACGGTAACGCTGCGCTGCGAATGACGCGTGGCGAAGGAGGGGTCGTTGAAACATGCTCGAATCCTGGCGACGGCATTGGCCATCGGATTGACACCCATTGCCGCCAAGGCCCAATCGATGTCGCCGATGCGTGGCGAGATCAACAGCTTCACCGACGTCTTCGCGGTCCGCATCTTCCCTGCCAATCCCTACGACCGGAAGATCCGGGTCGAAATCCACGTCTACGATCAGGATTTTCAGCCGGTAGATGCCAGAATCTCTCCAAATGTCTTCCAGCTGGCTTCCCAGGCTTCCCGTTCTGTCCTTGTGGTCGTGCCCTTTGACGGCGCGGCCGAGCGTAAAGTGCGTATCTGTACCGAAAGCATCCCCTTTCCCAATCAACAGACGCAGATAAGGGCACAGATATGCGGAAAGTTCTTTGGGCGCCGCAAGTCCTGACACTGGCGCTCGCGGCTGCTTGGGCGGGTGCCTCGCCGGCCGGGGCCGAGGACGTCTACAACCTCAACCAGAATGAGAGCGGCTTCAACCTGCCCGGTGTCACCTTGCCCCAGGGTCAGGACGAGGTCCGTGCCGCGGACGGCACCACATGCCGTTCCGCCGTCTCCGGCTCCGGGGCCTATGTCGATCTCGGCGTTATCAGAGGCAACAGCCAGTCCGACAATGATGTCGCCACTTACGGCCGGGTGGTGATCCCGATCGGGCGTACGCCGAAGCGCGTCGATTGCAGCCGTCTCTATGAGCTTGAGGTCGAGCGCCTGCATCTGGAGCTGAAACTTCTCAAAATGGGCCTCGGCGCCGACGGCCAGACGGCCAGCGTAGCCGCCACCGCTCCCGCAGCCGCATCACCGGGGTGGGCCAACGAAGGCTGGAGCATCAGGACCGGAAATGGCGATGGCAAGAAAAAGAAGAAGCAGTAGCCGCGCGCTGCTTGCGATGGCGGCACTTGCCGGTTCCTGCCTTCCGGCGCAGGCGGCGATCATCGGCACCTGCACCATCATGGTCGGGGCGTCCGGAACGATGAAGGCCAATCCCGCCATCAGCATACTGGGCTCCAAACAGGCAGGCGGATCGAGCGCCAGCGCCACCGTGGTGGCGAGTTCCCTGTTGTGCTCGATACTTAACCTGCTTGACTGCTATTCGGTTTCGGCGCCGGCGCCTGCCGCATTCTCCTCCGCGCCGAGCGGCGGCGGCACCAACGTGATCTTCGCTTCAGTCTTCCGCCTCGATGGCTCGGGGGTCGATGTCAACGGAAGTGTGCCGCAAAGGGTTGCCAACGGCACCCACGCGATGCAGGTCGACCTCACCGCCACCAAATCGAGCGGTATCTTTCCCGCCGGCAACTATCAGGGCACGGTCACCGTGCGCTGCGAATAAGGCCACGACACCTCAAATCGGACTGGACCATGCGCGTGGTCTGGCAAGCCGCGGCCTTACAGGTTAGCTTCCACGCAATCGGAACGATCTGCGTTCGCCCGGACGCACGAAGACGCTCCGATATTTTGAATTTGCGTTGCCAGGAGGCCCTGCTTGATTATCGTCATCGGCTCGATCAACCTCGACCTTATCGCCAAGGTCGACCGCTTGCCGAGTCCCGGCGAGACGGTGGGCGGCTCGGCCTTCACCACCGCACCTGGGGGCAAGGGCGCCAACCAGGCACTGGCCGCCGCACGCGCCGGCGCCTCGGTGCGCATGGTTGGCGCCGTCGGCAGGGACAGCTTCGCCGCCGAGGCACTGGCCTTGCTGCGCGACGGCAAGGTCGACCTGTCCGGCGTTGCCGAGACTCATGCCTCGACCGGCACGGCACTGATCATGGTCGCCGACGACGGCGAGAACATCATCGCCGTGGTGCCGGGCGCCAACGCTTCCGTGGTGCCAGGCGATCTCTCCAAGGCCTTTCTGAAAAAAGGCGACGTCGTGCTGCTGCAAAATGAGATTCCGCTGGCCACCGTCGATGCCGCCCTCGACCAGGCAAGGGCGGCCGGCGCCATTACCGTGCTCAACACGGCGCCTTTCCAGGGGCAGGCAGCCGGCTTTCTCGGCAAGGCGGACTATGTCGTCGCCAACGAAACCGAGTTCGACCTCTATGGCGAAGCGCTGTCGCTGCAAGGCCGCGACCGGGCGGCCCGTATGCGCGACTTTGCCGGAAAGACCGGCCGCACCGTCGTCGTCACGCTCGGCGGCGACGGCGTGATGGCGGCAACGCCGAGCGAATTCCTCACCGTTCCGGCACGCAAGATCACCCCTGTCGACACGGTCGGCGCCGGCGATACGTTCTGCGGCTATTTCGCCGCCAGCCTGTCGTCGGGCCTCACGCTCGAACAGGCGCTGGCGCGCGCTGGCGCGGCCGGTTCGCTGGCCTGCCTGAAGCCTGGCGCCCAACCGGCGATCCCGCTCGCCAAAGACGTCGATCAGGCGCTGCAGGAAACCCGTTAAAATGCTGCGTCCGCAAACGAAACATGCCGTGCCGCCGGCAAGCGACATCTGCCGCCTGTCCGCTGTCGAACTCGCCGGCGCGATCCGGGAGAGAGAGCTTTCCGTGCGCGAGGTGGTGGCGGCATTCCTCGATCGCATCGAGGCGGTCAATCCGCTGGTCAACGCCATCGTCTCCTTGCGCGATCGCGCCGATATCCTGCGCGAAGCCAATGCGGCCGATGCCAGCCTGTCGCGAGCCGAAGCGGCGGGTCCACTTTTCGGCATGCCGATCGCCATCAAGGATCTCGCCTCGACCACGGGCCTCAGGACCTCCTTCGGCTCGCCGATCTTCGCCGATTTCGTGCCGCAGGAAGACGATTTCTTTGTCGAGCGCATCCGCAATGCCGGCGCCATCATCATCGGAAAGACCAACGTCCCCGAATTCGGGCTTGGCTCCAACACCTACAACGCCGTGTTCGGGCCGACGTTGAACGCGTTCGATCCGGCCCTGACCGCCGGCGGCTCGAGCGGCGGCGCGGCGGTGGCCCTGGCGCTTAACATGGTGCCCGTCGCCGATGGCAGCGACTTCGGCGGCTCGCTGCGCAACCCGGCCGCCTGGAACAATGTTTTTGGCTTCCGCCCGTCGCAAGGACTTGTTCCCGGCGGACCCGATTTCGAAGTCTTCCATGCGCAGATGGGCGTCGACGGGCCGATGGGCTGCAACGTTCGTGATATGGCCCTGCTGCTCGATGTGCAGGCCGGTTACCACCCGCGCGCGCCATTGTCCTACGAGAAACCCGGCTCGTTCCTCGAAGGGCTTGGAATACCGGCAACTGGTGGCCGCATCGCCTGGCTCGGCGACCTCGGCGGTCATCTGCCGGTTGAAACAGGCATTCTCGGCCTGTGCGAGGCGGCACTTGGCCGCTTTGCGGATGCATCCTTCCCTAGCGAACCCCTGCTGCCGGATTTCGATTTCGAAGCGCTGTGGCAGGCCTTCGTGACGCTGCGCCAGGCCAGCAGCGGCTGCGCGCTCAAAACCCACTATGACGATCCCGCGAAGCGCCGCCTGCTCAAGCCGGAAGCCATCTGGGAAGTGGAGAACGCCATGCGGCTGACGGCGCCGCAGATCCGCGCCGCCTCCGTGACCCGTACATCCTGGCATCGCACGCTGTTGTCGATCTTCGACCGCTATGATCTCGTCGCGCTGCCGACCGCGCAGGTCTTCCCCTTCGATGTCGATACGCATTGGCCGCGTGAGGTCGCCGGACGCGCAATGGACAGCTATCACCGCTGGATGCAGGTTTCCGCCTTCGCGACCTTGGGCGGCTGCCCGGCGGCCAACGTGCCGGTCGGCTTCGACGATAGGGGCCGACCGATGGGCATGCAACTGATCGGCCGGCCGCGCGGCGACCTCGCCGTGCTGAAGGCGGCGGCGGCCTATGAGGCAACGCTGCCTTGGCAGACCGGCGCCTGAACCGAGCGGACTGGCGTGTCGCAGGGCGCTAGTTAGCGGCTTGCACCGGCTGCGCTGCTATGCATTGATTGTCCTCAAGCCGCGCCGCATCGGCGGCATTCCTGGGGAAAAGTCATGTCGCTCGAACTCTACGCCGCCTATGTCCTGGCTTGCATCGTCATCATCCTGGTGCCCGGCCCAACGGTCACGCTGATCATCGCCAACAGCATCCGCCATGGCTCCCGCGCCGGTCTCGCCAATGTCGCCGGCACGCAGGCAGGGCTTGCCGTGATGATCGCCATCGTCGGCATCGGCCTCAACACACTGATCTCGGGCATGGGCCACTGGTTCGAGTGGGTGCGGCTGATCGGCGCCGCCTATCTGATCTGGATGGGTGTGCAGATGTTCCGTTCCAAAGGCACGCTGAACGCCGATGGAACGGCCAGGAAACCGCGCGGCGGCTTCTTCCTGCAGGGCCTGCTGGTGGCGCTCAGCAACCCCAAGACGTTGATCTTCTTCGGCGCCTTCTTTCCGCAGTTCATTTCGCCGCAAGGCAACTACTCGCTGCAGATCGCCATCATGGGCCTGACCGCCATGATCTTCGCCGCCTTCTCGGATTCGACCTATGCGCTGGCCGCCGGCCGCGCCGGGCGCCTGCTGTCGGCCGGCCGCATCAAGCTTTTGTCGAGGATCAGCGGCAGCTTCATGGTCGGCGGCGGCCTGTGGCTGGCGCTTTCAAAGGCAAAGTAACAGCGCGCCGACAAGCCGGGACTCTAACAGCAATTTCCTGAAACAGGGAGGCCGATTGAAAGTCGGCCTTCTGTCCACCACATGAATCGGCGGTTGGGGGATTCACGTCGATGTCGTGGACTTTTGCGGATGTGAAAGGGCACGTGCTGGGCGTGATCCTGATTGTTGCTTTGTTTGCGGCGGTGTTGGTCCTTGATCCGCTCAAGTGGACGAATATGGCAAGCCCAATCCGGTCGGTCGTCACCGTCGACGCAATGGTCAGAAGTGTCCAGTGGGACCGCGTCGGCATCTATCTGGTCTCTGTCGAGAACGGTCCGTCTGTTCTCATCAAGGACAAACGCCTGCATCTGATCGGCTCGCGCATAAGCATTGAACGCGTCACGCGCGACAATGGAACGATCTTTTATCGGTTTCCAGAGTGAACTGGCGGCTGGCGCCTCTTCCCTCGCCCCGGTTACGGGGGATGGGGTGGTCGCGAAGCGATAGGGTGAGGGGCAGCGCCGAGGGCGCAAGCAGAATCTCAACGTTTGTGCCGCCCCTCACCCGCCTGCCGGCACCTTCTCCCCGTAAACGGGGAGAAGGAGGCTCACAGCCGCCCCAGCCTCTCCACCAGTAGCGCGAAAAATCCGTCATGGTCGATGTCGCGCATCACCATGGCGTTCTTTGGCCGCTTGGTGACGCCCCACCAGTCGATCACGGTCATGCCCATGGTCAGTTCCGAGGCGGTTTCCACGCTGACGTTGCAGTTGCGGCCCTTGAACAGGTCAGGCTTTAACAGATAGGCGATGACGCAAGGGTCGTGCAGCGGGCCGCCGTCGGTGCCGTATTTCTCCTCGTCGAAGCGCTCGAAGAATTCCAGCATCTCGGCGGTGGCGGTGCCGACCTTGGTGCCGAGCGCGCGGAAGGTTTGCGTGCGCTTGGCGGTGGTCAGCGCCTTATGGGTGACGTCGAGGGGCATCATCACGATCGGAATACCGGATTTGAACACGACATCGGCGGCCTGCGGATCGACATAGATGTTGAATTCGGCGGTCGGGGTGACATTGCCGCCCTCGAAGAAGCCGCCGCCCATCAGCACGATTTCCTTGATGCGCGGTGCAATGCGCGGCTCGCGGATCAGCGCCAGCGCAATGTTGGTGAGCGGGCCGAGCGCACAAAGCGTGATCGTGCCGCTTTCTTCCCCCATCAGCGTCTCGACGATGAAATCGACCGCGTACCGGTCCTGCAGCTTCATCGTCGGTTCTGGCAATTGCGGTCCGTTGAGACCGGTCTTGCCATGCACTTCCTCGGCGGTGACCAGTTCGCGCATCAGGGGCCGGATGGCGCCGGCATAGACCTTGATGTCCGGACGGCCGGCCAACTCGCAGATCTTGCGGGCATTCTTTTCGGTAAGCTTCAGCGGCACGTTTCCGGCAACGGCTGATATGCCGACGATCTCCAGTTCGGAGCTGCCGAGCGCCAGCAATATGGCGACGGCATCATCCTGACCGGGATCCGTGTCGATGATGATCTTGCGTGATTGGGGCATTTCAATTCCTTGTTTGGCGAGGTCGTGGGCTTGAACCGATCCGATCGAAACATCCAAATGACGCCGAAGCGGTCGCGAGCTGCCATGTCGAACCGCTCGACCGGGAAAGACAATTCCCGACCTGCGCGCTTCTCCTTGCATCTGCTCGCCGTTTCAAGCGCCATGTCGGTCATTCCTGTGAGTCCACGCCTGGTCTTTTTGAGCGGGTCTGTTGACGGCTTGAACTTGGTCGCGGGGCGGACCATATCAAGGCCATCGGGAAAAATGCCATCTGGGTTTTTCCACTTTATGTCGCTCTTGAGAGGACAGTGTAACATGAGCCGAATGACGCCCTTTTCCAGCCCGCTTCTCCTTGGTTTCGACGCCATGGAAAAGACCCTGGAACGCCTGGCGAAATCCGGCGACAGCTACCCTCCCTACAACATCGAACGCCTCAGCGGCGCCGACGGCAAGACCGAAAGGTTGCGCATTACATTGGCGGTCGCCGGTTTCGCCGAAAGCGATCTCGATGTCACCACGGAGGAAAACCAGTTGGTCGTGCGCGGCCGTCAGACCGACGACACCGAGCGCGAATTTCTTCATCGCGGCATCGCCGCGCGCCAGTTCCAGCGCTGTTTCGTGCTGGCCGACGGCATGCGGGTGATCGCGGCGGAGTTGAAGAACGGTCTTTTGTCGATCGACCTCGATCGGCCGGAGTCCGAACGGCTGGTACGGAAAATAAACATATCGGTGAAAGACTGATCTTTACCACTGCATCGGCCGGAAATCGGCTCCGACTTCCGAAAGCACGATGCAGCAAATTGAAATGGCTCTCATGCGGGATGGCCTTGAGCGGCGTCCTCGCGCCAAGGAGGCTTTGAAATGACCAGAACTGAAAACATCACCATGACCAATGGCGAATTCGCTCATCTCGGCGAAGGCTCGGTCGCTTATCTCAGAAAGGTCTCGAGCGACGAATTGCTCGGCCGTTTCCCCAATCTCGGCGAAATCGCCCCCGGCATGGAACTGTGGGCCTTGTTTGCCGCCAATGGCCAGCCGATCCTGCTTTCCGATGCGCGTGACCGCGCTCTGGCCGGCGCCATGGAAAACGACCTGACCACCGTCGCCATTCATTGACAGCGATTCCGGCTGAAACGGAAAGGGCCGCCCATGGCGGCCCTTTAGCGATATCATTCTCGAAATTCAGGCCGCGTGCGAAGCCTGGGTGTCCGACAACAGCGCGTGGATAGCGGCGGCGTCGCGCGTACCCCTGATCTTGGCCACCGTGTCGGCATCGCGCAGGACCCGCGCGATGCGCGACAGTGCCTTGAGGTGGTCGGCGCCCGCCCCTTCCGGCGCCAGCAGCAGAAACACCAGATCGACGGGCTGATCGTCCAGCGATTCGAAATCGACAGGCGTCTCCAGCCGGGCGAAAACACCTGCGATGCGTTTCACGCCGGCCAGCTTGCCGTGCGGAATGGCGATGCCGTTGCCGACGCCGGTCGAACCCAGGCGCTCACGCTGCAGGATGGTGTCGAACACCTCCCGCTCCGGAATGCCGGAAATCGCCGCTGCCCGTTCGGACAGCAGTTGCAGCAGCTGCTTCTTGGAGTTCGCCTTCAACGCCGGCAGTATCGCCGGAACGTTGATAAGATCGCTCAGATCCATGCTAGAAAATCCCTTGTTCGCCTGCCGTCACCAGTCCCCACCCCTCGTGCGGCCGGCTCTTATTGCCGTGCGACCCTTGTCGTCACCGTGCGACCTTTGTCGTCACGCTTGCGCGACCTTGGTCGTCGACGGGTCGATCCAGCCGATATTTCCATCGGGTCGGCGATAGACGATGTTGAGATGGTCGGTTCCCGCATTGCGGAAGACAAAGACCGGGCTGTCCTTGGTGTCGAGTTCGATGACCGCCGACGCCACCGACATGGTCTTCAGCGTCATGGTTGATTCGGCGACGATGGCGGGCGCGAAATTCTCCGGAATGTCCTCGTCGTCATCGGCAAGCGGCGCCATCACCGTGTAGGCGATGTCGGTCGGCTGGCCGTTGGCGGCGCCCGAATTGTGCGATTTCAGCCTGCGCTTGTAGCGCCTCAGGCGGGTTTCCAGACGGTCCGCCGCCGCCTCGAAGGCTAGCGTCGGATCCTGGGCATCGCCGGTGGCCTGCAGCGAAGCGCCGGAATCCAGCCGGATCATGCAGTCCGCCGAATAGCGCGAGCCCGATTTGATGACCGTGACATGTCCGGCAAAGCCGCGATCGAAATATTTGCCGATCGCTTCGCCGACGCGATCATTGATGCGTGTCCGAAACGCATCGCCGATATCCATGTGTTTTCCCGATATGCGCAGATTCATCTGAAAACTGACCTTCCTTGCTCAGGCTTCAAACTGGCCCGAGTTTATACTCGTGATCCGTGCGCACAAGCTTTGCGGCGTCACTTGCGCCGATTTTAAATCCAAACTTTCCGGTTGATCACAAGCCGCCCTTTGACCGTCCCGAGGCCAACGTCGTGACGGACCATCCGCATGCGGGCATCTAGCCCGTCTCATGCGGGCGGGCTTCTAGCCACTTCACCGCGGCTTGTCAATGAAGTGCCGGCCTGTGGAAAATCGACCCGCTCAGCGCCCGGCGCTGGCCATCGCCCGTTTCTCGCGTCGGCGCTGCACCGAAGAGGGGATATTCATGCCTTCCCGGTACTTGGCGACCGTACGTCTTGCAATGTCGACGCCACTTTCGCGCAACATGTCGACGATCGCGTCGTCGGAAAGCACGTCGACGGGTTTTTCCTCGTCGATCAACTGCTTGATGCGGTCACGCACGGCTTCCGAGGAATGCGCATCGCCGCCGCCCGACGCGGCGATCGAGGCGGTGAAGAAGTAGCGAAGCTCGAACACGCCGCGCGGCGTCAGCATGTATTTGTTGGCTGTGACCCGGCTGACCGTCGATTCGTGCATGCCGATGGCGTCGGCCACCGTGCGCAGATTGAGCGGCTTCAGCTGCCGCACGCCATGGACGAGGAAGGCATCCTGCTGGCGAACGATTTCCGAGGCGACCTTGAGGATGGTCTTTGCCCGCTGGTCGAGGCTGCGCGTCAGCCAGTTTGCATTCTGCAGGCATTCGGCCAGAAAATCCTTTTCCGCCTGGTTCTTGGCCTGCGGTGAGACCTGGGCGAAATAGATATGGTCGACCAAGACCCGCGGCAGCGTTTCGGCATTGAGTTCGACCGTCCAGCTGCCGTCATTGGCCGCGCGCACCTCGACATCGGCGACGATCGCGTCGCTGGCGCCGCCCGAAAACGCCATGCCCGGCCGGGGATCGAGCGCCCGGATCTCCGCCAGCATGTCGAGCAGATCCTCCTCGTCGACACCGCATATCCGTTTCAATGCATGAAAATCACGTCGTGCCAGGAGTTCGAGATTGGCGACCAGCGCCTTCATCGCCGGATCGAGCCGGTTGCGCACCGCAAGTTGCAGCGACAGGCATTCGGCCAGGTCGCGGGCAAACAGGCCGGCCGGCTCGAAGGTCTGACACACCGCCAGCACCTTCGCCACGGCAGCGGCATCCGCACCGAGACGAGCGGCGATCTCGGCCAGGTCGGCACGCAGATAGCCGGTCTCGTCAAGGCCGTCGGCGAGTTCGGCGGCGATCAGCCGTGCAGCCGGGTCAGTGAAGGCTAGCGCCACCTGTTCACCGACATGGTCGCGCAGCGTGATCGCAGCAGTCGCCATATCGCCGGCGTCAAACCACTCGGATGAGGAACCCGCGCCATTGCCCGAAGCCGATTTCCATTGTGCCGTCAGGTCGGGACCGAGCCGCTCGCTGGTCCCCGGGTCGTCGGGGAACAGGTTTTCCAGCGACGTGTCGAGCTTGTCCGAGATCGCCTCGGCGCTCCACTGCGTCTCGTTTTCGAACCAGTCGCCTTCGGCGGTGGCTTGCGGCTCCGCCTCGATCTTCTGCGCCTGGTCGCTGGCGGCATCGTCCTGCGGCTCGGCGCGCTCCAGCAGCGGATTGCGCTCGATTTCCTCGTCGATGAAATGCTCAAGCTCGACATGGGTGAACTGCAGCAGCCGAATCGACTGCATCAGCTGCGGCGTCATCACCAGCGACTGCGATTGTCGTAGCTGTAGTTTGGCCGCCAACGCCATGGTTCGGTTTCAAACGCCTCGTCTACGCATCCCGACTTCCGGGCAAGAATTTTGCAGCCGGCCATAAAACTGGCCCGGCTTTTGCTTGTCAAGGCAATTGGTAGCAAAACCCGCTTACCGGAGCGTTATCCCGGAGCAAAATCGAGAAAAAGCGCCGCTCGAACCGGAAAAATCGTGTCAGGAAACAAATTTCACGCTCAGAGCAATTCCAGGAAAAGTGAGAGACCGCTTTCCCGGGAA
>NZ_RZQI01000004.1:0-27673 GCF_003998335.1 Mesorhizobium sp. M7A.F.Ca.CA.002.05.1.1
CACCTGGACACTCTTCATCGTTCAAAATATCTCGCTGAACACGAGGATCGCGAACGCGACGACGGTGTCGCGCTAGACCAATGCCATCGGCATGTAACGGATGATTACCCTGTCTTGCCGGAAACGGCGCTCCAGTTCGGAGCGGCGGGCGCACCAATCGGACAAGTCGACTTCTTCCGCCATGACCTCGAAGATGACAATTTCGTCGATGGCGGAGTCGGCACCCTTTTGCCACAACCCCTCCGCTGGCGCCTGAAGGTAGGCAGTCACGCCATCGAACCGGGCAGCCAGCTCTTCCTTGACCCGATCGAAAGCTTCCCGCTCAAATGGCCGGCCGTCATTGTCCGCGCGCGGAAGCAGGATTTGGAAGAGGTGCATGACGACTTCTCGCTGAAAAGCATCCAACGGCTTTCATGGCGCCCCGTTCCTTCGGGAATAGCTCGGCCGGAGTGAAACTGGCGAAGCTGACGCTTGAGCGGGGGGCTGAATTCTCTGCCGAAACACACGCCCATCATTCAACGCTACGACCTCGTGCTGCCGTAAACGTGCCTGAGGTCCGCTCGACGGAGAGCCCGATTAGCGACCTTCGTGCCAGCCGCACGGCCGGATGCGAGCGTCACATCTGCCGGCTGCGACTTCGCCCAATACGCTCTCGACTGCGGGCTTTTCGACGGGCAACTCTAAGCTCGGCAAGTGTTGGCCACCACCAACCCCTCAGGCGTTCGGTCGGGCCAGCGGCCACCCTTGCGGGCCATGTCCTTACAAGTTCGCCCAGTGTAGCGGAGCGCCATCTGCCCCAAACGAATTCGCCGTTCGAAGCCATTGCGTGAGGATAAAGGGAAGTTGCGTCTGATGGCGCGACCACTTCACCGGAAATGTCGGTGAAGACGACGACCCCGTAGAGCTCGGTTGCGACAGCGCGACCCAGGTGAGGTTGATCGTGAGTTGGCAACGGGTAGCGGTGACGCCGGCGTTCAGCAGCCAGTTGGCGCGAGGCTCTGTAGCCTTCAGTATTTCTGGCGTCCACACGTCGCCGTTTTCTTTCCTCCGGCTCGGCATGGCGAGCAGCTTTTTCGATGCTTGGCCACCGGCGCCGGAGCTCGTCATATGAGCGAAATGGAACTCTCCAGGCCCGCAATTCGTCGTCCCAACTCGACCACGGGACGGCACGCAACTCTTCAAGCACTGTCCTCGAGTAGGGCGTACGAATGCGCAGGTCGTCCGCGATGTCCAGATATTGGCTCGATATTGGATCGAAGGCGAAGGCATCTCGTCCCTTGCTGTCGTCGTCGGGCGTCGTAGCGCTGCCTCTTGCGCTAGCCACCGGTCAATCCGCCGGGCTGCCGTTGTGCCGGGCACGAACCAGCTCTTGCGCTCGTCACTCCATCTCGCGCGCGGAAAAGCCTGCTGAAACCGCTCGACCGCCATTCGATCGAAGGAAAAGCGGGCTTCGGCGCCACTTGCCTCCTGCTTCTGCGGCCCGGGACGTGGGTTGTAATCCATCACAATGCATCGTTCGCGTTTTGTCGCAGGCAACGCAGTGACGGCCCTAAAAGTTCATCTGCCTAGCAAGCCTCCGGACCCCTGAACCCACGCGAAATGCCAAAGCTGTAGTGAAACTTTCCCCCCGTACCGCGGTTAAGGAGCTGAGAGGACAACACCGTCTAAATCGAACGAGAGAGCGGCTGCGGGCGAGCCTCCCCAAAGGATCGGTCGCGTGCCAGAAGAGGGGAGGGCGCAGGAGGTAAAACATGGCATCGAGACACATCGGTCGCCAGCCCAGGCGCGAGATTTGCGCCGGTATAGAAAAGGAGCGGCGGTTATTGGCGAGGCTGCCTGCAAGACTGACAACCCCGCCGCCGGCATAATGCAATGACACGCATCGCGACCTTCAATTTGAATGGCGTGAACGGTCGCCTGCCGGTGCTCATCAGATGGCTAGGTCAGACCAACTATGACATCGTCTGCCTTCAGGAGTTGAAGACCTCGGATGAGAAATTTCCCGCCGAAGCCATCAGGAACGCCGGTTACGGTGCCGTCTGGCATGGGCAGAAGTCTTATAACGGTGTAGCTGTACTCGCCCGAGGGAAAGAGCCGCTGGAGCGTCGGCGTGGCCTCCCGGGTGATCCTGACGATACTCACAGCCGGTATATCGAGGCGGAGGTGGATGGGATCGTGATCGGCTGTCTGTACCTGCCCAACGGCAATCCAGCGCCTGGCCCGAAATTCGACTACAAGCTCCGATGGTTCGATCGTCTGATCAGCTACAGCCAGGTACTGCTCAGGGAAGGCTCCCCGAGCGTTCTGTGCGGCGACTATAATGTCGTGCCAACGCCGATCGATGCCGCGGTGCCAGGACGTTGGCTAGGCGATGCGGTCTACTTTCCGGAGAGCCGGCAAGCTTACGCCGAAATGCTTGGTTATGGCTGGATCGATGCTGTCCGCCGTATCCATCCGGAGAAGGGCATCTATACGTATTGGAACTTTTCGTATCGTGGCGGTTTCGACAGGAGCTCCGGCCTGCGCATGGACCATCTCCTCGTCAGCCCGTCACTTTCGTCCAGATTACGTGATGCCGGCGTGGACGCTGATTTGCGCGGCTGGGAAAAACCGAGTGATCATGCGCCAGCCTGGATAGAGCTCAACCTACCCGGCCGTGATTGAAGGGTGCCGTTGTTCGCCAGGATGCCGGGCTTTCGCTATTGCAAAGCTGGTCTCTGCACTTGAGCATGGGATCTACCAATCTCGTGGTGGCAAAAGCTTCGCATTCACTGCTGAACTGGCCGACAAGCGCAGGCAGTTTGCGGGCGCCGAGAAGTCGCTTGCGGCCGAAAGCGATGGCAGGGGGGATGTCCTTCGGCCGCCCGATCCAATTACTTCTCAGGCCGAGCCGCGCCATCACGCGCGACCGGCCATCTCTTTGTCGCTCCCCACTAACTATTCCTGTCGGCAAGCTAAAGGATGATGCAGGAGTGAAGGCAGCCAGCGCCGAGGGTACCCGCTGGAGCTCATGGGCTTGGCTTCGGGTGGCACCAGTACGGCAGCGGCCGCGTGGGATCGCTGGTCACGGCCTGTCAGTCAGGCATCTGGCGCATGCCGCGCGGCGGGTGAACTCGCGCGGAGCTAGGTGATCTCATAGTAAAAATCGCAAATCAGATCCGCGACCTTAGTCGCTTCAAAATCAGTCATATGCGCGGCGGTCTCAAGAGCGACAGTCTCCATATCGTCCTGATCGACGGCCAGAAGGTCTAACAATTTCGCAAACTTGAATTTGAGCTCTCGGTCGCCGTCGAATTCATCGATCGTGACGTTCAAAATATTTACGTTGGCGTCTATCAGCCGCGTTTGAATGCTGTCGGAAGAGGCCGCTAACGCGCGAACGGCCGCAAAAAAGTGCTCACGCGCTTTGGTGTATTTTTCGCCCATTTAGAAACCTCGGTGGGTTAAAATGCCTTGGACGTGAGGGCGGAGCCGGGACTTAGGCTTTCGATAGCGCCGAAGTCAACGCATGATTGCCGCCGCAGGGCGTTTAACGGTCACTTTCTATAAGTTCGTCTGCACCGCCAATCTTCGGCCCTGTCATCCAAGGCGGCGCCACGGGAATGTCTTCGATCACACCCACCCTGCGTGCCCAGGTCACAAACGTCTTGTGCGCGGCCTCGACAGACTTGCGACCATCATATGCCGAGTAGCATGTATCACACGCCGCCCCGTGGAGAAGGCCGCGCCTTTCGACCGGCCATTCTTCCAGAAATTCTATGGCATCCATGACGCAACCGATTTTTCTGAGGACGAGACTGTCATCTCGTACAAAAATCGGCTGTTTGAACGTAGCGCTTTCCATCGTGACCTCCCTTCCAGCCTAAAGCGACGCTTGTGCCTCTTCGGGTGACGCAGGATTTTCCTCGGCAAAAGCATGCCGGTCCGCGTGACGCCTTCTCGGCACAGAGAGGATATTGGAAATGCCTCTTTTCAGTTCAAGAGAGAAGTGGCCGGCCGAGCCCAGCAGCCTCTTGGCAATCGTGTCGCCGTGCACCCCATCCCGCTGCCGCGCGTCGGTTCAGTCCGCGAGGGCTTCGAGCCACCAACCTGCACGTCGGCGATCTTGCCCTCGCGTAGCAGGGCGGCCTCGAACCGGCTATGGGAATTCGCGTCAAGATGTACTGGAGTGCAGCAGCCCCGCGAAGGGCCGATCCAGTACCAGAGGTTGAACTGTGTTTCCTGTTACTCATGTCCATGGCGGCCACTTCACACAAACGCGGGATAGATCGCCGAACCGGAACGGCATCAGCATCGATTGTGGTCTCGCGCGTAAAAAAAGAGCGGGCCCGGAAGATCCGGACCCGCCAGCGGCTATGATCAGGCTGCAGAAAGCGGTCGGTTGTTCGCGAGCCAAAGGCTGGCTGCTGCCAGGGCCGCAACCACAACGCCAGCGATGACGTGCGACCACATTGCTGCCGCCAGGCCGGCAAAGCCAAGCACCCAAGGTGCGGCCACAATCCACAGGCCGACGACAAGGTTCGCCCATTCTTCAAATTTGTGGAACGCCACCAACGCGCGCGCCGCGATCAGAACGGTGATTACGCCCGCGATGAAGGCGTGCCAGACGGCAACAGCATCGGCAGCATAGCCAAGGAGCCAGGGCGAGAGCGCCAGCGCGATGCCGGCAAGGATATTTACGACATCGAGCGCCGGCCTGCTGCTGTCGGAAGTGAGATTCTTCAACATCGATCATTCTCCTTTCCTGCGTTTCAGTACGTCAATGTACCGCCCTTGAGTCGAGGGCGGGTGCGGCAGCGGGCCTGTTCGGCCCGATGCCGCAAAGCTTCTTGGGTCCCGATTTGAAACGGACGCAGCCCTTCGGCGAGATCGGCTCAGTCAGGAGGAAGGATTCGATCTCCCGAGGTTCGAACGCATTGCCGGCGATCTCACTCAATGCGAGATGCGGCCGGCTCTTCGGGCTGGCCGCCAACCGGGGCGCTGCGCCGCGCGCCCGGCCCGCTGCCGCGACCGCAAGCGCGAAGGGGTTCGGGATCGTACGTTGGGCGTCGAAGTCGATCAGTGGGTCCATTCTTGCCTCCAGTCATGCGGCTATCCGGGAGCATACCGGGCTGAGCCGAGTCTGGAATCTCTGGGTGCGGCCCTCCAAGGCCAGCAGAGCGAGTTCAACCTCGTCCCGTCGCGTCGGACGTGCATTTTCCGGCATGCCTTCTGCGGTGGCCAGGTCGATCAGGTACTCGTTCCAGGCCCAGTTCTTGAGCACGGCAAGTTTCTCGTCGAGTGCGAGTACCGGGTCATCCACGACCTCCATCGGAGAGGCGTAGAATGTCTCGGGCTCGGAAAGCGCCGTCTGTATGTGCGCTGCCTTTGCACCAGCGCCATAGTTGTGGCTTGCCTGAAGCCATGCCAATTGCAGCCGTTGCCAAACCACGTCGGAAAAGACGTGCCTCTGCTCCGATGCTTGCCTGTTGCTGACCTTGGCCTGGCAGCCAGAAGATGGAGCCTGCACCACGTGGTTGAGGCCTTGGCGCTCCGCATAACGGATCGCCGCCTCAAGCGTCGGAAAATCCAGTTGAACCTGGGTCAGGGTGTCCCGGCCGCCCGTATAGCCCATCAGCGGCTCGATGAACGGGGCTGTGCGAGGTTCGAAAATCAATCGCCAGTCCTTGCGGGGCTTTGCTGAGGTCGTGGCCGAGCGGCATGGCTGGTAGATCCGTGCCGTCACGCCATCCGGAAACACTGACCGCCCCATTGACAAAGCCGGCTCGTCGAGACGAGGCCGATTGTCATTGTCCGGCCGGCCGGAGGTCTTGGTTGGGTTTCTGATGTCGCTGCTTTGAACTGTCTCCATTGTCTGTCCCTCCCATAATGAAGGGTGGTATGAGCAGCGGCCGTTACGGCCGCTGCTCATACTGCCGTGCGTCAGTTCTTGCCGTTGATTGCGATCCGCTTGGCCTTCGCCTGCGCCCGCTCGGTCTTGGGCAAGGTCACGGTCAGCACCCCGTTCTTGAAGGCGGCGTTGACCTTGTCTTCCTCGACCTCGTAGCCGAGCGGAATGAGGCGCTCGAAGCGACCGTAGAAGCGCTCGGAGAACTGCCGGTCTTTGTCCTCGGTCTCGGAACGCTTCTCGCCTTTAAGCTTGAGCGCCCCGTTGTCCAGCAGGACTTCTATGTCGCTCTCGTCCAGGCCAGGTATTTCCGCCGTGACGCGGACTTCCTTGTCCGTGTCAGAAATCTCCACGCTGGGCCAAGTGGCGGCAAAAGAGGGACTGAAGGCCGGCAGTCTGGCGCCAAAGCTGCGGAAGGCGTCATCGAACAGCCTGTTTACCTCCCGGTGGAGGGAGACGAAGGGGTCTCGATCTCCATCAGGGAAGAGACTGGGCGCCGAGTTTCCGTTGCCCCGGCCCCATGGGATCAAGTCACGTACGCTCATTGTCTTTCTCCTTTCGTAGGTCTCTGAGCCGGGCCGGACGCCCGGCTCAAGCGATGCCTTCATAGTGGATTGCTCAGGCCGCCAGCTTCTCGGTCTCGACCTTGGGCGCTTCGATCTTCGGCATGCGAGCCCCGCTGGAGATCTCGACCTTGCGCGGTTTCATCTCCTCGGGAACCTCGCGCTTGAGATTGATGCTCAGCAGCCCGTTCTCGAGGCTGGCGCCAGCAACTTTGACATGATCGGCCAGTTCGAACCGACGCTCGAAAGCGCGCCCGTTAATGCCGCGGTAGAGATACTGGCCGTTCTCATCGCCCGATTGCGACCCGCTCACGACCAGCATGTTGGGCTGGTAAGTGATGGTGAGCTGGTCCTGCGAGAAACCGGCGACCGCCATGGTGATGCGATAGTCATCATCATCAACCTTGGCGATATCGTAGGGCGGCCAGTTGTCGAACGAGGCCACACGGCTCGCATTCTCAAGCATGTCGACCATGCGGTCGAAGCCGATGCTGGACCGGTACAGGGGGGTAAAATCGAGGTTCATAACCACATCCTCCTTTGAGCAACATGGATCATAGGAGGCGCCAAGAGCCTTGCCGCCTCCTGGTCTGCCGGCCCCATCGGGCGACCGGCGACTATCAAATTTAGAATCGCGACTTGCACCTTCAAGAGGAAGAATAGGAAAATTTTCAGCGGCAGTCCGGGCGACGCACCCATGCCGCCCTCCCGCCGGCGGGGTCACTCGCCGACGGATCCATGGTGCAGGAACAATTATGTGGCGCTTAAATCCGATCGATGAATGGCACGAACCCGGCCACCACCGCGCTGTCACTGCCATCAGGACCGGCAAGCTCTTCCGATTGATCCAATTGTTGCAACGCATCCATGATCGCATCGAAGCTGACCGGTTCACCCGCCCCCGGCAGCATGCGAAGCGCTGGCACGGATTCTACCGCGCAGGCATCCGACGCCCATGACGAAAGGATGGCGCGCTTCTCCTGAACGTCCAGGGCAACGTCGGCCAAAACGTCGTGGGGGTGTTTGAAATGCCGTGCCGGATGCAGCAAGCGGTCCAGAAAAACGTCAGGGGCCACGGGTTCAATCGAGGCAAAATGGGTCGAAATGGCTGCTTCCATTGATGGTCCTCCGCTTCAGACAATCTCCTGCGTGGTTGAGTTTGGCGGCTCTCGCGATTCCCGCCAGACGAAATTTTGGAACGTCTCAAGCAGGTTTCAATGGCTCGGCACGGGTCACATCCCCGTCGTCAACGCCTTAGAACCATTTTATCGGGCCGGTGAAACAATCGGCGAGAATCTCAGTTCTGGCGTCGGACGAAAATCAAGGACCCGAATCCGGCAGGAGAACCAGTCATGTCTTACCTCTCCAGGAACTTGTGCATTGGCTTGATCACAGGAGCCCTGATGCTCTCGACTGGCGGCCTTGCTCCGGCCACCGCACAGGAAATTCCGAACGACTTCAGCGCAATTGTGCGTCAGAAGCTGCCAGCCGTTGTCGCCATCACGACCAAGCAGATCATCCAGGATCAAACGACGCTCAACGGCTTTCTCAATCCCTTCGACGGGGCAGGGCGTATCCAGCCCCAGGTGCGGGAAGCACTCGGCTCCGGCTTTGTGATCAGTCCCGAAGGCTACATCGTCACCAATAACCATGTCGTCGCCGACGCAACTGAGATTCATGTCGTGTTCTCCGACAAGGAGACGGCGCCCGCCAGGGTGGTGGGCCGCGATCCGGCAACTGACATCGCGGTATTGAAAGTCGATCCTCGGCCCAACATGACGGCGACGGCCTGGGGGGATTCGGACGCGATGCAACCAGGGGCCTGGACCATCGCCATCGGCAGTCCCTTCGGCCTCGGGGGCACGGTCACTGTCGGCGTCCTTTCTGCCCGCTCTCGCGATATCCAGGCCGGTCCTTACGACGATTTCCTGCAGACTGACGCCTCGATCAACAGAGGTAACTCGGGAGGTCCTTTGTTCAACGCGCGCGGCGAAGTCATCGGCGTCAACACGGCAATCGTGTCGCCGTCAGGCGGCAGCATAGGCATTGGGTTCGCGGTGCCCTCGCGTACCGCTCGGACTATCGTCGACCAGCTGATCAGCACTGGCCGCATCGAGCGCGGCTTCATCGGCGTGCGTCTTCAGGAGATCACGCCCTCCATCGCCGAGGCGCTCGGAATGCCGGGCGCCAAGGGAGCGCTGGTTGCCTCTGTCGAGGCTGGCAGCCCGGCGCAGAAAGCGGGAATCCAGGCCGGCGACGTGATCACCCGGTTCAACGGCAAGGACATCCAAGGCGTCCATGACCTGACGCTGGCGGCAGCAAGCCAAAAGCCGGGATCGAAAGTGACCGTAACAATGAACCGGGGCGGCACACACCAGGAATTGTCACTGACTGTCGATCAGCGCAGGGATCAGGAGGAACCGACCGGTACCATTCCAAGCCTGGGGACAGAAGACCAGCGCCTTGGTCTATCACTGAGCCCCATTCCGGACGATGCGCGCCAGCAACTCGGCCTGCAGGCCGACAGGACGGGCGTGTTCGTCCAGGATGTCGCTCCCAACAGTCTTGCAGCCGAAAGCGGCATCCGGCCAGGCGACGTTATCGTGTCGGCCAACAACCGAAACATGACCCAGCCGTCCGACGTCCGTGAGGAATGGGCGAAATCCCGTCAGCAGAAAAGACCAATGCTGTTCCGTATCGACCGGCAGGGACAATCGCTTTTCGTTGCTGTGGCAAACTCCTGACTGACAGGCCAGAGGGCGTCGCGATCTGTGCTGCTGGCCTGGCCCCCTACCGGGCGCACCAGAGTTGTGAAGCTGATGAGCGGTGTGTTTTAGGTGGCGGTCCGTTTCAACATGCGGCTGCCGGAGCTGTTCTGCAGCTTTGCACACGCGACCTGCGACGCATCGGTCGGCGAGACCAAAGTCGACCTTAGGTTCGGCGCATCGGTGAGCACATCCTGGACAAGAACAAGGTGCGATCCGCTCCTGAGCGCGTGCGCGGCCTTGTGATGCTACTCGTACGATGGTGGGAAGTCTGAAGGCCACGCGCAAGCCCTTTGACTGAACTGAACCGGGCCCAAAGGTCGGCTTCATTGAGAAAGTGCCTGCAACGCTGCCGTGGATGACAGGGCCGAATTGCACATTCCATTGCTGATCTATTCCAGACGGGTGCCCGGTTCAGCCGGGTCGTCCTCGTCGGGCTTAAGCAAGTCAATAAGCGCGGCCCCTCGTGTTCCCGGAAGTGGGCGCCCCTGTCCCATTAACGCGTCGTCAGCAAAAGCCCACGCCCACGCCTCGCTCAATTCCTCGATCGACGCACCCGTTGCGATGATCTCCGCAACTGTAATATCGTCGGCTAATCCAATGACGGAGAGAACTTCTTGCCGTGTCATCGTTTGACCGCGTTCTGACTACAACCCAACTAGATGGAGATTTCATGGAGCACTTGCAACCGATCTAATGAGGGCTGTTGCAAGATTCCCTTGCGCAAGATCAGAGGCTGCGTAATGGCGCCATTCACCTGGCCAAACGCGCGCAACATAGGGCGCAGGGCGCAGAAATCGACGGAGCCCATGCGCTCGGCATTTGCGAAGACTCGGCAAATCATCCAGATGATCGCCCATCACTGAGGCCACTTGGTGGAACTCCTACTGGACCATCCACGCAGCGGGAATCGGCTATGGGTGTTCGCAACAACCCGGAAACTCGTTTCAGGGGATTATTCTCGAAAATCGTGGTCTGCCGGGCGCGATGTGGAGATACAGGGGAACCCTTGGGTCGTCTCGGTGGACCAAAGTCCCTGAACTAACCTGTTATCATCGACGCACGGGAACCCCGCGATTCAGAAGAGCAGATCTCGGGCCACGCCTATGCCCCAAGGCTGCCCGGCCGAATATGTTTGCGCGCGGATAACTCCGGTCTGTGAAGCAGCACCCTGTTGCGGCCGGTCTGCTTGGCCAGGTAAAGTGCGGCATCCGCCCGTTGCTGTAACTGCTCCGGCGAGATCGCCTCAGCGGTCTGAACGGCAACTCCAATGCTCAGAGTGACCCAGCGCGACACGCGGGATCCAGGGTTGGGCAAAGCGGCAGCCTCGACGCTCTTACGCATTCGTTCAGCCACAGCGGCGGCCTCTTCCTCGTTCACCCCGGGCAGGAGCACGAGGAATTCTTCGCCGCCATAACGGGCAACGTGATCGCGATCACGCCTGACGTTTTCCTTCAAGATAGTTGCGACCTTTACCAAACACCGATCTCCCTCCGCATGGCCGAGGTGGTCGTTTAGCTTCTTGAAGTTATCAATGTCGCACATCAGCATCGCGGCACCGGCAAGGCAACGTTTATCACTTCCCCATAGGTGCTCGAGTGTTTCCGTCATCCAGCGACGGTTGGAGATGCCGGTGAGTGGATCGGTCCTCGCCAGGAGTACCAGTCGATCATTGGCTTTCGCCAGTTCGGCGACCCTGCGTCGGTCGCGAAGCTCAAACAGGAAAGTCTTTTGAGCGAGAATTGTCATGATGCGCCGCGCGGCCACCGTTGCAAAGATACCGCTGGCGAAGAACAGCGTCCCAGCCACTGCACTCCCATGCGCGATGGCCGGGTTCTGCAGTTGAAGCATGAGATAAAGTCCGAGCGCCAGCGCAGCGATAGTCATCGTCCAGGCCAGGGGGATCCCGAAGATTATGATGGCTGTAATGGCCACGAACAACATGACGTTCAATTGCCGTTCGTAGAACTCGCCACCAGCGCTTGCTCCGACCAATGCGACTGACAACAAGATAAGGAACATGCCTGCGATCAGCGAGGTTCCTTGGAGCCAAGGCGCCTGCGGTTTACGCCAAACAAGGACGACGGCCAACGCCACGGGCGGGATGATGGCGCCGGGCAGGAGCATGGACTGCGCTACGACCCATGGAAGCAACGCCGCGTTCAGTGCCAACGTCAGCACATCCAAAAATGCCACCCAGATCATCCACGCGCGGATGATTTTGGCCGTTTGCGACCAGACACGTACTCGAAATAGGCGTTCGATCTCGCCACGCAGGCTGATTTCGCGCGTACGGCGCGCCAGAAGCCGGTCGACCTCAGCGGCTAGGGCAGGATCATCCTGCACATCGGGGGGCATCAGATCTGACAAGTCGATAGGCCTTACGCTGCTTTCTCCTGAACATCTATCCAAGCCATAGGCGGTCGGCGGTGGGCAATCATGTCAACTTACCCTGAAGATTTGATTTATAGCTGTGATTTGCGAACACTCGGTCCCAAACCATCTGATCCTCGATGCGCGTAGCCGAATTAACCTTTGTAATTGCGGTGGCGCTGCACCGCGGTTATCCACGCCGCCGCCGGGCTCGGCGAGATGTCCCGGGAGCTTCTGAAGTCGAGCACGTGAAGGAATGGGGGTGATGCCGATTCTCGTCATCATTGACCTTTCGAGTATTGCCTGCAGACCAACAGGATGGATTTGGCCATGAAAGGAAGCCGACCGGGTATTTCGTTGTTGGATTTCGACATACTCTCCCGGGCTCTTACGTCAGCCATCAGGGAGAGCCCGGAATCCGATTCGACGGTCCAGGCCCGCGAGCTTGTGTGCCTATACACCGGCAAAAAGTCAGCCGACCAAAATTTGATCGCGGCCTTGCTTCACGCCAGTCGCGCCCAGCTGGACTTGGAAGCATCCAAGGAAAATCGGCCCGGCAAGAATTGACTGAGTGCCTGCATCTGCTCGACGTGATCTCTCACCGGTTGTCTCCTCAACGGAGCTACGTTCCGAGACGAAGCCCAAAGGCCCGACCGACTGAGACGCAGCGCATAATTCCCGCGGGCGACAGGACGAATATCCTGACCGCGACACGATAGCCAGAAGGTCACCGAATGGACCTTTAAAGTCATGGCAGCGGGTTGGACTTCGATCGAGATAGCCGAGGCCATCGAGCATCCGGCCGTGGCCGACCGTCGTGGGCGCGAGGAAAACGCCGCTCTAGATGCCTGCTGCTCGCACGAGCATTTTGACCCCAGGGCGATAAATTTGAACTGACCTGAGGAACATGCATCTGCAGTCGAAGTTCGGGATGTGCTTGGTGAGGACGACTCCCTCCTTGAAACGACCAAGCTCTGGTGCGAGGGCCCGCCTCTGGTTCCGAGACCCGGTGGCGGGCCTATGCAATGCCAGCAAGCGTTAAGTTTTTTCTGCAGGCCTGGAACCTGTTTCTGAAATCGAAGTTGGGTTTGCAGCTTGGCTCCCCGGGCCAGGTCTCAAAGCAAGGCCCGCCGCTGTTTGTGTCCTCAGTGGCGGGCCTACTTCGTTTCCGCTCAACGCTACATTGCGCTAGATTAAAGCAACGATCATCCACGCAATCTCACATGGCCTCGGTCCATGGCCAGGTCGGCACGATCATTTTTTGGGTGACGGTGACCACGCCGACCAGTTGGTCACAAGGAGTGACCAAACGACGAGACCTATAGCTACGGGCACAACGGCAATCCGGCAACAAAGCCCGATGTGTCTAGGCTGCCCGTAACCTCCGGGATTTGGCCATCGCGTCGCGCAGGACGCCAAAGGCCTCCAGCGAGGCGCCGTCAGCCGGGATCAAGTAGTATGGCTTTTCGAGATAGCGCGTGTCGATCTCGGCAACCGGAACAAAGGAATCGACATCGAGTGTGTGCTGCGACGTCAGTTTCAGTTTCTTGATCTCGTCCGGCTCGACGTGGATGAACTCGCCCTTGTCCGCCTCGTAGCCTTTGATCTGATCCGCGACTTCGACAACATCGCCAGTCCCTTCGTCGACATAGGCACTCTTGACGGGTAAACCGTCGCTGCGGTTCAAAATCTTGAAGTGGATTTTCGATGCCTCGCTTGTGGCACCCACTATCTTGACCCCGCACGACACGGAACCGACCCTCAGAAAGCCCTTCCACACCGCGCGGGGCGCAACCATGCCGTTTCTCCTAGACCTTGATCTCGGCACAACGTCAGTCAGGCACACGGTTCTGTTCCGCGTCATGGGCAGCACCTTGTCGCCAGCTTATTCCTCACGGTAGTCCAGCAGCTTGGCGTGGCGGAGCCTTTCCTCGCCCTTTAGGAACCGCACGCGACCGACCAGACCAGGCTTAAGCCATTCGGCCTTTTCTTTCTTTAGACCGATGGGCACTGGTCCGCCGACCTTCCCTTGCACGCGATCCCATAGTCGCTGACGCTTGTCGGCTTTAAAGGCAACGAAAGCGCCGCCAGCATAGCGACCCTTGTCGGCCATGAGCACCATCGCGGGCTTTCCGGCCTCGCGCTGCACGCCAATGATGTCCATTTCCTTTTCGGCATAGCACTTGATCTTGCGCCAGTTCATCGTCGGCCCGCTGCGGTAGACGCTGTCCTTGCGCTTTGAGATCATGCCCTCCAGCCCTGCCTTGTCGACCAGGTGATAAACCGCATCGCCAGTGCCGGGCATGGCTTTGCTGACCTGAATGCGCCCGACGGCTGGTATCAATGCCTGCAGGATCTCGCGGCGGTCTTCCACCGGCATGTTGCGCAGATCATGCCCGTTCAGGTGCAGGAGATCGAACGCCACCAAATACAGGTCCCGCGACGGCTCACGGCGGGTAACGGCTGATTGCAGGGCGTGGAAGTCGGACAGGCCGGCCTCGTTGACCGTGATTGTCTCGCCATCGATGATGAAACTTTCCGCCTCGATCGCCTCCGCCTCTCCGGCAAGTTCGATGTAGCGGCCGGTCCAGTCGTAACCATTCTTGGTGAACAGCCGGATCCCGTTTTCATCCTTGATAATTTGGGTGCGATACCCGTCGAATTTGATCTCGTGGAGCCATTCGTCGCCTTGCGGTGGCGTGTCGACCAGCTCGGGCTCCATGGGCTTGATGAACTTCAGAGGCATGCGCCGACTCGCATAGTGCGATTCAATTAGCGCGCGCTAAAATGGTTCCGGAACATTTTAGACGAATTGAATGTTTGACAGTTATGACGAAGCTATCCGACCTTGGACCGCCGATTCCCGGCAAGCAGCACGGCGGCGAGCCTGCCGACGAGCTCAACAATTTTATGACCTGTCCGGTGTGCGGCCAGCAGTTCGACATGCGCGACTTCCGCCAGGTCGCTTGGCACAATCTGCCTCAGCATGAGCCGCTGGAGCCGGAGCTTGCCACAGGCCGGAACGCGAAATGGTTGCGGATGCGATCGTTGAAATAGCGGCCCTTGGCAAAGGCAGTTTTAAAATCGGCGTAGGTATCAGGCGGCACGTCCAGAAAGTCGTACTGCCTGCCGCTCGCTACAAACCACACCGATAGAACCCTGGTGCCCGGATTGTATTCGAACCTGCGTATCGAGGTTGACGGCATGGTGCACCAGATGCTGCTAGCGAGCGGCCCGCGAGATGGCCCGCCCACTGAGGAAGCGGGAGCGGGCCGACCACGGCTGTACGTCCATGGCCATCATCGCCTCCACGGAAGGGGCGGTGACAGAATTTCAACTCCCATTGGATTGCGGCGTTCCACAGATAAACAAAAAGGCCCGCCACCTCTCGGCAGCGGGCAGTGTAGGTCGCTAGGATCACCCAGCGGTAACTAAAGTACACCCCGTCTCGCCAAAAGGGAAATGTTAGATATCTCTAATGTATGATTCGGACCCCGGGGGCTGACCGTAGCGTATCAAATCCGAGAATGTCTTGCGGGCCAGGTGATAGCGGAATACCGGGCTGGGGCCCCGACATCCTATTGCGCCGCCGCACAGGCAACGAAAAGGTCCCTGACGCTCCACCGATCCGGAAACTACTTTCTTAAGGTGACCGACGAGAGCAACGGCAGAGTGTTCGCCTACCAATACGCCGACTTGCTCTGCTGAGTGGGTCTGAGTAGCGGCTGCTGCTCACCTCCGGGTCAAAAACCCGCCGCCCCATTCATAGCAGCGGCGGGCCGTGCCTAGGGATAGTTGGACTAGACGGTGTGTTGATTCACCGCTGATGGATGGCTGAGGTGCAAAACCATGCAACCACAAACCCCGATACGCGACAGAAAGCCGTCGCAACGTCAACTTTACTCAAGCCGGAATTCAACCGCATGCTTGTCGGCCTCACTAATAAGGCCGCTGTCCATGGCGGCTTCGAACGCCTTGGTGAAATACTGATCATCGGAAGCCTCGTGATTCTGCTGCGCAAGATCGATCGGCAGAGCTCCGATCACGCGGCCCGTTGTCTTCTCGATGACCGTGACGGTCCTCTGCATCAGGGTTTATTGACCGTGTCGTCGACTGCGTTGGCCGTCGATTTGACGTCCCTGCCGACGCCTCGGACGGTGTTGGCGCAGGCCGCAAGGGCCAAGGCACAGGCAAGAATGACAACCGGTGTGATGCGTAGCAGTCTCATGGACGGGTTCTCCTATTTGTGGTTATCAAGTCCGCTTTGCCGTATCGCACCTGTAACCGCCATCACCTTGTTGTGGGCGGCCGCTTCATCTGCGGTGTCAAAGGGCGTTGCGATGGTCGTCCCATCCAGAGCCAGTAGCACAGCCAGGAACGGAAGGCCGATCAGCGGTGGTGCGTAGACGTACGCTGGGCGGGCATTCTTCATCGCCCATGTAGCACCCTTTGTCGGTCAGGACCTAATCCACGCCCTGAAGACCAAAAAGCCCGCCAGCCGGAGCCACCGGGCTTCCAGTGGTCAAAGACCTGCTCAGGTCGCAGAAAGACCCGACTCGATGACTTGCGCCGTGATTGAGGAAAGAATTCCCCGCTTGGTCAGGACTGGCTTTTCATAGGCTTTTTTCATAGCTGTTCCTCCCTTTTCACCCACCGAAACTGCTTTGGGGCAATTAACTTGTCAAGCTGATGCTAAAATGGCCGCCAGTGACGCACGCCACGCGTCGCGATCGTCGCAGAGAAGACGGAGAATGATCCGGTGCGAACCAGCGGGCGAAGAACTTCGGTCGCGTTGGACGGCAAACGGGCAATCCAGATCGACGGCTGTCCTGTCGAAATTGGTCGACCAAGACTTAGCCGGCCCCCCCAAATCCGGGGAACGATGCTAACGGGAGAGCGCTACATGGCCGGGCCCACCTACCGCCGGCATGCAGCGTGAGCAAGTCGTGATCGATCGCAGCGGCAGTCCGTCAACCCGGCGCCGCGAGTCGTGCGCGAGAGCACTGGCTTCCGAGCGTTTCCTCCAGCCGAGCCAGTCGGCGACTGACAACGGATTTGCGACGCCCAGCCGCCCCTCCGCACGATGCCTGGTCCCTGCGTGATCTCCCGAAGGTCCTGGCTTCGGCTTTTCTGATCTGGCACATCGTCGGACACTCAGCGCGTCTTGCCGGAGCGAAGATGCATCTCGATCTTGTTGATGGCCTTGGTGAGGATATCGACCGCCTGCAGATTGACTGCGAAGTCGAAGTTCCCTTGCGCCGTTTCGAATATCAGAACGCCGACCTTGGTCTCGTCGTCGCTCATCATGCCTGTTCCAATGCCGGTCGGCATATAGGGTGGTTTTTCTGACATGGTTCTCTCCTCGGGTGCGGTGTGGGCTGGTCAGGTTTTTAGCTATCCAGCGTGCGACCTGGAGTGGCCAAGCACGATCGATCGACGATGGCCGTGTAACCCGTTCACCGCTAATCGAAATGCATCGACTGGCCGCGCATCCGCCAGGGTCAGTGCGATTGCAGGATTTGCAGGTGGCTTCTCCATAAGCAGGGAGCCGTCGAAATCGCGCCATGCCGCCATCCGCAATTCTTCACCGTCTTCGCTGGCTGCAGGATCGAAAACGTGGGCATCGTAGGGGTCCTGGTCAATCTCGATCGTCCAGTCCTTGAGCGCCTTGCGAGCCATTTCTTCCACCTGGGCGAGGTTGCTGGTGAAGAAGGGGATACGGTCGCCATTTTCCGAAAGCGGCTCGACCTGATCCAGCGTCGGCCGCTCGGGCACCCAACCAAGAACGAAGGCAATATCGAAATCGATCTGGCGGTCCGGCCCGGTCGTGGTCTCCAACCGGGTGACAACATCGGGATAGAGCTGTTTGCGCGCCGGCCACGTGTCCGGGAGCGCCTCGGCCTGCAATCTCGTTCGGGGCACGTCGATCAACTCCATGATCTGATGGCCCGGAACTTTATCCTCCGGCCAGCCCGCACAACATGCAGTCGTCGCAGCCTCGTCGGCTTCCATCCAGACCGAAGCAGCCTGGTCCTCGTCCTCGGTTGGCTGGTCGTCTTCCGGAAAGCCTTTGATATCCCAGCCTTCCAACGCGAACAAACCTTCCGCGCCTTGCAAAGCCGTAATCCCGGCGCGCGCGAAGACTGCTTCGGCTGCCGTGACCCCGCGTGCCAGTTCCTCGGGCGTTGCACCTTCAATGTTCAAGCGAAGTTCCATGGTTCGCCTCCATTATCAAACTCCCACAGTGAACAAAATAAGAACAAAGGTGTCAATAGACTCCTGATGGCTTGGAAATAGGGTAGTTTTTTCAATAGGATAGCGTACATCAGGCAATCGGTTGAGGCTTCGTGCTCAATCCCAACGCAACTGCATTCATGGCCGCTGCTACACGGACCACTGCGGACGGGGACAGTCGGTCCCGCGTCCCGTCCTGCGGCCGGCGCTATGCTGACGCTCCTACGGCTGTCCTGTTAACCGCCCGCGGCGGGGGCGAATTTCCTCCGTCCCGCGCGCGACAATGTCCGCCATTGCGGGCGCGCGCGGGACTGCGGTTTATACGCCGTTTTTCCTTGTGCGCCGCCAACCGCCGGCGCGAACATCCCAACAGGACAGGTGGCCTCGACGCCTCGTCCTGCTGGCAAACGGTTCTTTCGGTGCCACCGGGCGGTCGCGACAAAATTTCTTCCGCGGCACCACCTCGCCATGCCATTGACTCTTTATTAGGAAGGGAACAAATGAGGAACATTCCGCCAGCATGTCGCGTTCAGGGGACAGATGAGTGCATCGACGCCAAACGCTGCTATTTCCGATCTGCGAGGTCGCATTGCGCGTCTCGAAGGCGGTAATGCGCGCAAAAGAGCGGTGCTCCCATTCGGAATCTCCTCGATCGACAGTCATCTGCCAGGCGGGGGTGTGGCGCTTGGCGCACTTCATGAAGTTGCCGGCGGCGGCAATGGAGCGATCGATGGCGCTGCAGCGTCGCTTTTTGCAGCCGGGATTGCAGCGAGGACGCAAGGCAAGGTGCTGTGGTGCGTGACGCGCCAGGATCTGTTTGCGCCGGCAATCGCACAGGTCGGACTGCATCCCGACCGGGTGATCTATGTTGAAGCCGGTGACGACAAATCCTTGCTCGCCTGCTTCGAGGAAGGTCTGCGGCATGTCGGTCTTGGAGCGGTGGTCGCGGAAGTGGCGCGCCTGTCCATGACTTCCTCGCGCCGGTTGCAACTGGCATCGGAAGGCTCCGGCGCGATGGGCATCGCCATCCGCCGCTGGCGCCGCCAGACCGAAGCCGCCGATTTCGGGCAGCCGACGGCGTCTGTCACCCGCTGGCGGGTTTCCGTGCTGCCGTCGCGACCGCTGCCTGTGCCCGGCGTTGGTCGGGCGCGATGGCAACTTGAACTGATCCGGTCTCGTGGAGGGGAAACACTCGATATCGAAGTGGAGGCTTGTGATGCCAAGGGTCGTCTCGCTATTCCTTCCAAGCTGGTCGACCGACCGGCTCAAAAGGAAATTGGGCGACGTCTCGCCGCCACCGGATAAGCCTTTGGTGCTGGTCGGGCGGCACGGTAATCGTCGCCTGGTGACTGCGGTGGATCGCGCGGCACTGGAAGCGGGCCTGCGCGTCGGAATGCCCGCGACCAAGGCACAGGCCCTCGTCCAGGGGCTGGCGGTCATGGATGCCGAACCTGAAGCAGACGCGCAGGCATTGGATCGGTTGGCCCTGTGGGCTTTGCGGCGGTACGCGCCGATTGTCGCAGCAGAACCTCCCGACGGATTGGTGATGGATACCACGGGCGCCGATCATCTTCATGGCGGTGAACGCTTGATGCTGGCCGATATGGTCGAACATCTCGGCAAGGTCGGCTTCTCGGCGCGCGCAGCCATAGCGGATAGCTGGGGTGCTGCTCATGCGGTGGCGCGATACGTGAAGCAGACCGTCAGCGTGGTCGCCGTCAACGCAACGCAGGATGCGATTCTTCCACTGCCCATCGCGGCACTGCGGTTGCCCGACGCAATCGTCAGGGGTTTGCGGGTTCTCGGCTTCGACAGGGTAGGCGAGCTTCTGCAGCAGCCGCGCGCGCCACTGACGTTGCGCTTCGGGCCGGAACTCGGCCGCCGGCTTGACCAGGCTGCTGGACGCCTCGCCGAGCCGATTGAGCCGGTGCGATCAGCGGATGTGGTCGAAGTCCAACGTGCCTTTGGCGAGCCCATCGGTGCGGCCGAGACAATCGCGCGCTATGTCGGCAAGCTTGTTCAAGCGCTGTGTGTCGATCTCGAGACCAAGGGCCTCGGGGCCCGGCGGCTCGACCTGCTGCTCTACCGCGTCGACAACCGCATCGAAGCCGTTCGCGTCGGCATGGCCTTGCCTGTCCGCGATGTGAAGCGGCTGACACGGTTGCTCTGCGACAAGATCGAGATGGTCGATCCGGGTTTCGGCATCGAGTTGATGCGCCTGTCCGCGCCCTTGGCGGAATCACTCGCCCCCAGGCAGACCGTTTCGTCGCTGATCGAGCAACGGGATGCAGACATCTCGGATTTGATCGACACACTCGGCAACCGTGTCGGTGAGGAAAAGCTCTATCGGTTTACCCCGGTTGCCAGCGATGTGCCCGAGCGTTCTTTCCGGCGTGTAGCCGCTGCATCCGCTGAGACCGGCGACGCATGGCCAGACCATTGGCCGCGTCCGGCTCGCTTGTTTGCCGTGCCGGAGCCGATCGAGGCCATTGCGCTGCTACCGGACCATCCTCCGGCGAGCTTCACCTGGAAAGGCATCCGTCGACGGATCAAGCGCGCCGATGGTCCCGAGCGGGTTTTCGGCGAATGGTGGAAGCGCGACGCCGAGCTAACTGCCGTGCGCGACTATTTCCAGGTCGAGGACGAAGCCGGCGAGCGGTTCTGGATTTATCGCGCAGGCGACGGCGAGGATACCGCGACCGGCTCGCATCGCTGGTTCCTGCACGGCATCTTCGGATGAACGCGTGCTATGTCGAGCTGCAATGCACCTCGCATTTTTCCTTTCTGCGGGGCGCGAGTTCCTGTGAGGAACTGTTCGCGCAAGCAGCCAGCATGGGAATGCCCGCCCTTGCCATCTGTGATCGCAACAGTCTGGCCGGCATTGTCCGCGCGCACGAGGCTGCAAAGGCAACCGGCGTCAGGCTGATCGTCGGCTGCCGGCTGGATCTGGTGGAAGAGATTTCCATCCTGGTCTACCCGACCGGTCGCGCGGCCTACTCGCGGCTGTGCCGCTTGCTGTCGCTGGGCAAGAAGCGTGGCGGCAAGGCGAAATGCGTGCTGCATTGGGCTGACGTTGTCGCCTATGGCGAGGGGCTCCTTGCAGTGCTCGTGCCCGACCAGGCCGACGACGAATGCGCGCTCTGGCTCAGGCGGTTGCGCGAGGCATTTGGCGATCGCGCCTATATGGCGCTGACGTTGCGGCGCCGTCCCAACGAGGCGCTGCGGCTGCACGATCTGGCCAATCTTGCCGGACAGGCGCACGTGCCAACGGTTGTCACCAATGATGTCCTGTTCCACGAACCGTCACGGCGCATCCTGCAGGACGTCGTCACCTGCATCCGGCACAATGTGATGATCGATGATGCCGGGTTTCGGCGCGAGCGGCACGCCGACCGATATCTGAAGCGGCCCGATGAAATGGCACGGCTGTTCAGCCGCTCCCCCGAAGCGCTCACGCGGACGATCGAGATCGCCGAGCGCTGCCGGTTCTCATTGGACGAGCTTGCCTATCAATATCCCGAGGAGCGGATGCTGCCGGGTCTGACACCGCAGCAAGCCTTGGAGAAACTCACCTGGGAGGGCGCGACGGAGCGCTTTCCCGAGGGCGTGCCGGACAAGGTCGTTGGCACGCTCAGGCACGAGTTGCAGCTCATCGAGAAGCTGCAATACGCGCCGTATTTTCTGACGGTCAACTCGATCGTTCGCTTTGCCCGCAGCCAGGGCATTCTCTGCCAGGGCAGGGGATCAGCAGCCAACAGCGCCGTCTGCTATGTGCTCGGCATCACCTCGATCGATCCCGACCGCAATGACCTGCTGTTCGAACGCTTCGTCTCGGAGGAGCGGCGTGAGCCGCCTGACATCGATGTCGATTTCGAGCATGAGCGTCGGGAAATCGTCATGCAATGGGTGTTCGAAACCTATGGCCGCGAACACGCCGCGCTCTGCTCGACGGTCATCCGCTATCGCTCGAAGGGCGCCTTGCGCGATGTCGGCAAGGCGCTTGGACTGCCCGAAGACCTCATCAAGATGCTGTCCTCGCAAGTGTGGGGCTGGTCGGACGAAGGCGTCCAGCCGAAACATGCCGAGGAGCTGAACCTCAACCTCGGCGACCGTCGCCTGCGTCTGGCGCTGGACTTGGCCAGGCAGCTGATCGGCGCGCCGCGGCATTTGTCGCAACATCCGGGCGGCTTCGTCCTGACCCGCGACAGGCTCGACGATCTGGTGCCGATCGAGCCAGCCGCGATGAAGGATCGTCAGGTTATCGAATGGGACAAGGACGACATCGACGCGTTGAAGTTCATGAAGGTGGACGTGCTGGCGCTCGGCATGCTGTCCTGCATGAAGCGCGGTTTCGATCTGCTGGCCGAGCACAAGGGCATCACTCTTGATCTCGCGACGATCCCTGCCGAGGATCCACGCACCTATGCGATGATCCGCAAGGCCGATACGCTCGGCACCTTCCAGATCGAATCCCGCGCCCAGATGTCGATGCTGCCGCGCATCAAGCCGCGTACTTTCTACGATCTCGTCATCGAAGTGGCGATTGTCCGGCCGGGTCCCATCCAGGGCGACATGGTGCACCCCTATCTGCGCCGCCGTGAAGGCAAGGAAGACGTCGTCTATCGCAAGCCAGAGCTGGAAAAGGTGCTCGGAAAAACACTGGGCGTGCCGCTGTTCCAGGAGCAGGCGATGCGGGTGGCGATTGAATGCGCCGGCTTCACGCCAGGCGAAGCGGACCAGTTGCGCCGCGCCATGGCGACCTTCAAACACACCGGTGGCGTTTCCAGCTTCGGCGCCAAGCTGATCGGCGGCATGGTGAAGAACGGCTACGAGCGCGAGTTCGCCGAAAAGACCTTCAAGCAGCTCGAAGGCTTCGGCAGCTATGGCTTTCCCGAAAGCCATGCCGCCAGCTTCGCCCTGATCGCCTACGCCTCGTCCTGGATGAAATGCCATCACCCCGATGTCTTCTGCGCCGCTCTTCTCAACGCTCAGCCGATGGGCTTCTACGCGCCGGCGCAGATCGTTCGCGATGCACGTGACCATGGCGTCGAAGCGCGCCCTGTCTGCATCAACGCCTCGCGTTGGGATTGCACGCTCGAGCCCACCGCCGATGACGGTCGGTTCGCTGTCCGGCTTGGTCTGCGCATGGTCCGGGGTCTTGCCAACGCCGATGCTGCGACCATTGTCATCGCACGCGCAGACCAGCCCTTTGCGTCGGTGGATGACCTCTGGCACCGCGCCGGTGTTCCTGCTGCCTCTCTGGTTGAACTCGCCCAGGCTGACGCTTTCCAACCATCCCTATTGCTGGCGAGGCGTGAGGCCCTGTGGGCGATCAAGGCACTGCGCGACGAACCGCTGCCACTGTTTGCGGCGGCCTCCGGCCGCGAGCAGCGGACGGTATCGGAGATCCAGGAGCCCCTTGTCGCGCTGCGTGCGATGACCGCCGGCGGCGAAGTGGTCGAGGACTATGGACATGTTGGACTGACCCTGCGCGACCATCCTGTTTCCTTCCTGCGCGCCGACCTGGGGCGCAAGCGCATCGTCTCGTGTCGCGAGGCCATGCAGGCGCGCGACGGGCACTGGCTGGAGGCGGCTGGCCTCGTGCTGGTCCGCCAACGACCTGGCTCGGCCAAGGGCGTCATGTTCATCACAATCGAGGATGAGACGGGCATTGCCAATCTGGTCGTGTGGGTCAAGGTCTTCGAAAAATATCGCAGGGTCGTGCTCGGCGCCGGCATGATTGGCGTTTATGGTCGCATCCAAAGGGAAGGCGAGGTGGTCCATCTTGTCGCTCATCGTTTGAGCGATCTTTCCGCCGATCTGGCCAGCGTTGGCGATCGTGAGTCTGCCTTTCCCCTGCCGCATGGCCGCGGCGACGAATTCCATCATGGCAGCCCGACGCCCGATCCGCGCGGCATGCCGAAGGGGCCGAGGCCGCGGAATATTATCGATCCCTATCTGCACATCGACCAGATCAAGGTGAAGACACGGGATTTCAAATAGGGCGGTGCAAGAACGGGTCTGCCGAACAATGGCTGGGTTCGTCGACACGCATGGGCGATCGCTCAATCGGTGCTTCTGTCATTTTTCAGAGAAAGGCCTTGAACGCTGCTGCGAGAGCGGCGGGATTTTCTTCGGCGACATGGTGCCCGCTCCTGATTCCGTAGCCCCCCACGTCGTCGGCCCAGTGCTTCCAGATGGCAACCGGATCGCCATAAATCTGCTCCAAATCGTCGTCGAGTGACCAAAGACAGAGCATCGGACAGCGCACCTCCTGCCGGCATCTCGATCTTCGCGGTCGTGGCGATGGTCGATCCTTATGCCAGCGCGGTAGTCTTCGACCATGCCATGGACGATGGCTGGATCGTGGATGAATGAAACCAATTCGTCATAGGCATCGTGTCCCATCTCATCTGGCCGCAAGTCACTATACCATGCCATCGGGTCTGCCAGGATGGCCCGTTCCGGCTTCTCGGGTTGAGCAAAGAAGAACCAGTGGTACCAATCGCGGGCAAAGTTCCAGTCGGCCCGTTCCAGATGCTCGATAACTGGCAACCCATCCACGGCAATCAGCTTTCGCACCAGGTCGGGATGGTCCATCGCCATTCTGAAAGCGACCAGACTTCCACGATCATGCCCGGCGACGAAGAAAGCGTGGTGGCCCAACCTTTCCATCACCTCCACCAGCGCCGAAGCCTTTGCCCGCTTGGACGAGAACCTGCTCTCGGGGTCATCGGCCGGTACGTAGGAGCGACCGAAGCCCGGAAGGTCGGGGCACACGATCCTGAAATCTGCTGACAGCAAGTCCGCGACCTGGCCCCACGTCATATGCGCGAGAGGATGGCCATGGATCAGAAGCAGAGGCGGCCCAGATCCGCCATGCCGAAGCCTTGTCGGCCCGCCCTCGGTTTCCATCATTTCAAGCACGAAGTTGTCGAACATTGGCCATCCTCAAAAACGGGCTGTTGTCGGCTTGAAGAACTCCTTCAGCATGGAATGGTTCGGGACCGGCCAATCGCGACTGCAGATCGTTTCGGCTCCCGGTTAGCTTTCGCTCAGGGTCCATTCTGGACGCGCGAGTGGCTACAAGGCGGATCTAACGGAGCAGGCCCTCGTCGTCGAACGCGTCCCAGCCCTTCAACTTGGGCCGGGGAGCGTCATCTCTGGGGTTATTCCCGGCGCCGCGAACCTTCTCGCTACCCTTTCCCGCCCGCGTCAGGGCAGCCTTGCCGGCGCCACGTCGCCTGTTCTCTGTAACTTGCTGCGCGTCTTCTTCGCGCCAAAGGCTTGGCAGATCACGATCAAGGATGTCCTCGATGTGCTTGGGATCGAACACGTGGAAGGTGACGGCCTTGGATCGACCGCGCATCTTCACGGTGCGGGTGCCAATGCTTTGCAGCCGTCCGTCTTTCAGCCACTTGTGACGCTCACGCGAAGAAATTGCGAGGATGTCCTCCGCCTCGCGCGGCAGGACCGGGAGTACTTCGATGGTTTCCAGGGTCTTGGCGATCTTGTTCGAGGCGGCCTCGAACTCTTCGGCATCGTCTTCGCGCATCCGCAATGTGATGCGACCCGTCTCGGCTTTGATGTACTTCCTCACCGCCCATGGCAGGCGGGCACGTATTTCACGCTCGATACCTTTCGTGCGCACCGACGAGCCAAGCGTGGCTGATGGCGGAAGTGGCCACTCGGCAATCAATGACAACGAGGTGCTGACGCTTTGGCCCGAGCCGCGATCTCGAGGGGCCGCAATTGCCGCAGCGATGCCGCTAAGAATCTTCCGTGTTTGCGCAAAACGCACCGGCATCTGAGCTAGTCGCTTCCTTGTCGCACGGTTTCTACCGCCAGCGACCCGGCCGGCAGGGCCTTCAACAGCTCCACCTCGGGTTTCGTGAGGTAGATCCATGCCGCCCAATCGTCCGGGCGCAGAACCACAATCTGGCGATTGTGGATGGGCGCCACGTCCGGGCCGGGTTCCGTCGTCAGCATAGCGAACGTCGGGGGCTTGTTGCCTTCGCCATCGCGCCACAGGCCGGCGATCGCCATGAACGAGGCGCCGTTGAGCGTGAAGCGATGCTTAGCCTTTGGAGACTTCTTTCCGGTGAATTCGAAGAAAGCCGACGCCGGAATAAGGCAGCGCTTGCTGTTGGAGAAGTTCCGTCCTTCCGAGCGGAAGTTGAAGATCGGCCCGCCTTTGGGCCCGGAGGGCGGAAAGGCAAAGGTCATGCGCGTGAGTTCGATCGTGTCGCCGGCGGCGCGCATGATCGGGGCGGGATCACTGATGCGGATGTCATCCGCCTGCGGCAAATCCAGTTCGGTTTGATGGGTGGGAATGTCGAGCGCCAGCAATTGCATCATCCTGCAATATTCGGCCCAGGCGATATGCTGCTCATAGTCGTTGCACATGGCTGCCCACGCTTTCAGTCAGTTGATGACTTATAACAAATAACGCGGCTTGGCTGCGGCGCCACCATCGCGAGATTTTCCGCTATGCCCGAAATCTCGCGATCTGCTTGAGCATCGCGCGGTTTGTCGGTGATGACATCGCCGTGGCTCGCTCAAGGTCAGGCTCATCAGACCATCTTCGGAAAGCCGCGCCCAGCGCCTGGCCGTCCTTGACAAAGAACCACTTGCCAACAAGCGGCATGCTGGGCCGGTCGACGCCAAAGCCAAGCACACGCGCTATAATGTGGGGCACCAATTTGCGACGGCCTTCACCCATACGGGCTTCCATGCCTGACGTGAGATCGGCCACGCCGATGCTACTTCCTGCCGCCGTTGGGTACCGAGACGGGTCGATGAGAGTGAGAGTGCAGACCGGGTTTGCCGTGACGGGTTGAAGGTCGGGAGAGAGGCTCCTGGCGCCCGTCGCGGAGAACCGCGATGCCCAGAAACACCGCTAGCGCCCGTTCCGGCAACGACCGGCCAGGCCTCTATACGGCAATCACCGACAAGATCATCGCCGAGTTGGAAGCCGGACGCATTCCATGGGTGCAGCCCTGGGGCACGGCGGCGGCAAAGGCGCCGCTCGCCATGCCGGAAAACGCGTCGACCCACCGTCGCTACTCCGGCATCAACATTCTGATCCTGTGGGGCGCGGTCATCGAGCACGGTTTTACCGGCCAGAGCTGGCTGACATTCCGCCAGGCGCTTGGGCTCGGCGGCAACGTCAGGAACGGAGAACATGGGACGACCATCTTCTACGCCGACCGCTTCGTGCCCGACGATGAGCGTAACCGAGCCCGCGAGAGCGGGCACGAAGCACAGCCGGTCCCATTCCTCAAACGCTTCACAGTCTTCAACGCCGATCAATGCGAGAACCTTCCGGAGGACGTCGCCGCCGTCGCACCACCGCCTCCGCCGGGCATGATCGAACCGCAAGCAGAGGCGCTGATCCGGGCCACCGGCGCGGATTTTCGGATCGGAGGCAGCCGCGCCTTCTACAGCCCTGCGAGCGACTTCGTGCAGGTCCCGCCGCCAGCCGCCTATTTCGAACCCATCAACTGGCACCGTACCGCGTTCCATGAACTGGGGCATTGGTCGGGTCATTCCTCCCGCCTCGGGCGTGATATGGCCGGTTCCTTCGGCTCGAAATCCTACGCGCGGGAGGAACTGGTGGCTGAGATGGCCGGGGCCTTTGTCTGCGCTTCTCTCGCCATCGTGCCGACGGTGCGCCATGCCGACTACATCGGCTCGTGGCTGGCGGTCCTGCGCGAGGACAATCGCGCCATTGTCCGTGCCGCCAGCGCCGCCTCGAAGGCCGCCGAATTCATCCTCGGCTTCCAGCCTGGCGTGGATCAGCAAGCCACCGCGGCAGCGGCGAACGACAAACGGGAAGCGGCGTGGTGAGC
>NZ_RZQI01000501.1:0-4422 GCF_003998335.1 Mesorhizobium sp. M7A.F.Ca.CA.002.05.1.1
GATCGAAGGCGTCGCGCGTCGCCTCGCCGACGAAGACCAGCAGCGACAGCATCAGCGAGATGACGACGAAGCCGGAGATGCCGAGCCACGGCGCATTGAGGTTCCGCTGCGCCTGCTTGAGCAGTTCGCCGAGCGAGGCGGAGCCGGGCGGCAGGCCAAAGCCGAGGTAGTCGAGCGAGGTCAGCGTCGAGATCGAGCCTGAGAGCAGGAAGGGCATGAAGGTCAATGTCGCCACCATGGCGTTGGGCAGCAGGTGCCGGAACATGATGGTGCGGTTGGGCACGCCGAGCGCCCGGGCCGCGTTGACATATTCGAAATTGCGGGCGCGCAGGAACTCGGCCCGCACCACGCCGACCAGCGCCACCCAGGAGAACAGCAGCATCAGGCCGAGCAGGATGAAGAAGCCCGGCGGCAGGATGGCGGCGACGATGAGCAGGAGATAGAGCACCGGGATCGCCGACCAGATTTCGATGAAACGCTGGAACAAGAGATCCGTCCAGCCGCCGAAATAGCCTTGCACGGCGCCGGCCGCGACGCCGATCAAGGCCGAGCCGGCGGTCAGGATCAGGCCGAACAGCACCGAAATGCGGAAGCCGTAGATGACGCGCGCCAGCACGTCGCGCGCCTGGTCGTCGGTACCGAGCCAATTCCAGTTGCCGACGATGCAGGCGGGGTCGGCGGCACCCTTCGGATACTGGTTGCAGCGCTTCGTGGCGTCATACTGCCAAGACGGCCTGGCCGGCGCTGCTTCCGGAATGGCGTTGTTGACGGTCTGATAGGAGTAGCGCACCGGTGGCCAGATCATCCAGCCATTGGCGTTGATCTCGTCCTGGATGACCGGGTCGCGATAATCGGTGACGGCATAGAAACCGCCGAATTTTTCCTCGGGGTAGGCGACCAGCACCGGAAACAGGATCTCGCCCTTGTAGGAGGCGATGATCGGCTTGTCGTTGGCGATGAACTCGGAAAACAGCGACAGCACGAACAGGACGAGGAAGATCCACAGCGACCAGTAGCCGCGCCGGTTGGCTCTGAAGTTCTGCAGGCGCCGCTTGTTGAGCGGCGACAGAAACGGCCGCTTGATCCGCGCGGGTGCCGCGTCCACGGGGACTGTAGCCTCCGACATCAGATGTCTCTCCGCTCGAAATCGATGCGCGGATCGACCCAGGTGTAGAGCAGGTCGGACAAGAGACCGACGAACAGCCCGAGCAGCGAGAAGATGTAAAGATTGGCGAACACCACGGGATAGTCGCGCTCGACCACCGACCGGAAGCCGAGCAGGCCGAGGCCGTCGAGGGAAAAGATGTTCTCGATCAGCAGCGAGCCGGTGAAGAAGGCCGAGATGAAGGCGCCGGGAAAGCCGGCGATGACGATCAGCATGGCGTTGCGGAAGACGTGGCCGTAGAGCACCTGCCGTTCCGACAGGCCCTTGGCCCGCGCCGTCACCACATACTGCTTGCGGATTTCTTCGAGGAACGAGTTCTTGGTCAATAGCGTCGTGGTGGCGAAGGCCGACAGCACCAGCGCGGTCAGCGGCAAGGTCATGTGCCAGAAATAGTCGACGATCTTTCCCCACCAGGACAATTGATCCCAATTGTCCGAGGTGAGGCCGCGCAACGGAAACCAGTCCCAGAACGACCCGCCGGCAAACAGCACCATCAGCATGATGCCGAACAGGAAGCCCGGAATGGCATAGCCGACAATGACGACGCCGCTGGTCCAGACGTCGAAGGGAGTGCCGTCCTTGACCGCCTTGCGGATGCCGAGCGGGATCGAGATCAGGTAGGACAAAAGCGTGATCCACAGCCCGATCGAGATCGACACCGGCATCTTCTCCAGGATCAGGTCGAGCACCGAAATGTCGCGGAAATAGCTGTCGCCGAAATCGAAGCGGGCATAGTTCCACAGCATCATGCCGAAGCGCTCGAGCGGCGGCTTGTCGAAGCCGAACTGCTTTTCCAGCTTCTTGATGAATTCCGGATCGAGCCCCTGCGCCCCGCGATATTTCGAACTGACGTCACCGGCTGCATCGAAATTGCTGCCAGCGCCCGCGTCGCCGCCACCGCCGCCGAGGCGGTCGCTGCCGCCCTGATTGGTCAGCCGGGCGATGACCTGTTCGACCGGACCGCCGGGGGCGAACTGGATGACGGCGAAGGATATCGCCATGATGCCGAACAGGGTCGGGATCATCAACAGGATGCGGCGCAGGATATAGGCGCCCATCAGGCCTTTTGCCCCGCTTGAGCGAACATCTCAGCCTTTGCCAATTTTTGCCGCCTTGCCCTTATCGAACCACCACAGCGTCTCGACCGGAAAGCCGAAATCGGGCTTCTGTTCGACAAAGCCGAACATGTCCCAATAGGCGACGCGGTGATTCGCCAGATAGTATGTTGGAATCCAGTCCAGCCGCGCGCGCAAGACCCGGTCGAGCGCTCTGAGCGCCGTGACGAGTTCTATACGGTCTTTCGCCTTGCCGGCTGCCGCGATCAGGGCGTCGATGGCCTTGCTTTCCGTGCCCGGATAGTTGCGCTGCCCCGGGATTTTCGCCATCCGGGAATCATAGAGCATCTGCAGGCTGTCGTCGGTCGGCGTCGCCCCGATCGACCAATGCAGCAAGGCAAGATCGAAGTCGTAATTGCTGTGCCGCTGCTCATACTGCGCCGAATCGATTTGCCGGATCGATGCGTCGATCCCGATCGCCTTCATATTCTCGGACCAAGGGGTGTAGATGCGAACGATGCCGTCGTCCTCCGCCAGCATTTCGACCCGCAGCCGCTCACCCTTGTCGTTGACGACGAAACTGCCATCGCGCTTCCAGCCGGCCTGCGCAAGCAATCTCGAAGCCTCGCCCAGCAGCTTGCGGTCATGGCCCGAACCGTCGGAAAGGGGCTGCGTCACCGCTTCACCAAAAACCTCTGGCGGCAATTCGGCCCGGAACGGCTCCAGCAGGGCCAATTCCTCAGGCGAGGGCAGGCCTTCGGCCTTGTAATCCGACCGTTCGAAGTTCGATTGAGAACGCTCGTAGGAGCCGTAAAACAAGGCCCGCTTCATCCATTCGAAATCGAAGCACCTGGCGATCGCCCGCCGCACCCGCTCATCGCGGAATTGCGGACGACGCTGGTTCAGTGCGACGCTCTGCATGTCCGGCGTCTTCTCGCCGGGAAATTCCCGTTTGACGACCTTGCCGTCCTTCAGCGCCGGAAAGTCATATCCGGTCGCCCATACCCGTGAGGTGAATTCCTCGCGAAAATGCGTGTCGCCTTTCTTGAAGGCTTCGAACGCCGCCTGCCGGTCAAGATAGAAGTCGATGCGGATGCGGTCGAAATTGTAGAGGCCGCGGTTCACTGGGAGATCGCGGCCCCAATAGTCGGCCACGCGGTCATATTCGACAGTCTGTCCGGCCGCCACGCGTCCAATCTTGTAGGGACCCGAGCCAAGCGGCGGTGTCATGGTCGAGGCATCGAAATCATTGGCCGTATAAAAGGCCTTGGAGACGATCGGCATCCCCACGATCGCCAGGATGTTTTGCGCTGACTGTTCGCCGTTGAAAGTGAGGTTGACGGTGGCGGGATCGACCGCAACCGCGTCGGTCATGTACCGCAACGCCTGGGAAAGGTTCGGATGGCCCTTGTCCTTATAAAGCTTCAGCGCGAAGACAACGTCGTCCGCGGTCAGCGGCGAGCCGTCATGGAAACGCGCTTGCGGTCGCAGGGCGAAGCGGAAACCGTTGCGGTCTGGCGACAGGGTAACGGTTTCGGCGAGCAGGCCGTAGGCCGCATCCGGCTCATCGAGCGCGCTTGTCATCAGGGAATCGAAACAGAGTTCGGCGCGCGGCGGAGCCTCTCCCTTCAACACCAGGAAATTCAGGGTGTTGAAGGTCAGGAAGCTCTGATTGAGGGTCGAGTTCGGCGGCGCGAAATTCATCTGGCCGCCTTTTGGGGCGTCCGGATTGACGTAGTCGAAATGCGCGAAATCGGGGTTGTATTTGAGGTCGCCGAAGGCCGACAGGCCATGCAGCTTGGTGCCGGTCGCAATTTCGGCGAAGGCCCGGCCGGGCAACAAGGCGGCGGCTGCCGCGGCACTGCCCAGGGCCAGGAAGTCGCGGCGGGCAAGGGCCGCCATCAATTGCCACCCTTGTATTTGGCCGCCAGCGCCTTCTCCTTGTCCGGGTCGATCCACCAGGAATCGATGTCGGCTCCGGCATAGGCAGGCTGCTTGTCGGGGAATTTGAACTTGTCCCAATAGGCCAGCCACACCGCCGACCGGTAATATTGGGGAACCACGTAGAAGTTCCACAGCAGGATGCGGTCGAGCGCATGGGTGGCGGCGACGAGATCGTCGCGATCGGTCGCGAAGATAATGCGATCGACCGCATCCTGCTGTGGAACTTCTACGTGGTTCCCCAATATTACCGGTCGGCGG
>NZ_RZQI01000502.1:0-4422 GCF_003998335.1 Mesorhizobium sp. M7A.F.Ca.CA.002.05.1.1
GCGGTAAAGCCGGAAAGGGTCGCCATGACGATCGCCAGCGCCACGCCCTCGCAAGCGACGCGGGTGGTGTTGAAGATGCCGACCGCCATGCCGGCGCGCTCTCTCGGCACGACACTGACGGCGAGCCCGTCCATCAATCCCCAAGGCAAAGCGATGCCGACGCCGATCAGCATCAGCGGCGCCACCAGCGCACTATCGACCGGTGGTGTCAGGCTTAGCCAGACAAGCCCGGCGGCAGCGACGAGCAGGCCGACGCCGCAGATCGTGGCCCGCGCGATCCAGCGCGCCAGCTGTCCGGCGAGCATCGGCAGGATCAGCAGCGGGCCTGATAGGCAGATCATCAATTGCCCGGCCTTGATCTCGCTCATACCCTCGATGCCGATGAAGCGGATCGGCAACAGGACGAGCAGGACGACGAAGGCGTAAGCGGGTGCCGCAGCCAGAAACTGGACGCCGACGAAGCGGGGATAGGCAAACAGCGTGAGATCGAGCATCGGCCGTTGTGCTCGCCGCTCGACAACGACGAAGGCGACAAAACAGATGGCAGAAGCGGCCAGAAGGGAGACGACGAGGGGATCGGCCCAGCCGCTCTGCGGGGCCTGGAGCACGCCATAGGTCAGCGACGCCAGCGCGATCGTGAAGGTGCCGGCTCCCGCCCAATCTAGGCCCGTCGCATCCGGGTCGCGCGATTCCCTGATGGTGCGCAGGCCGAGCATGGCGGCGGCAATCGCGAGTGCTGCAACCAGAAGAAAGATCGACCGCCAGCCGAATGCAGAGATGAGCAGGCCCGACGCGATTGGGCCGAAGGCGAGGCCGATACCGAAACTGGTGCCGAGGAAGCTGAAGGCGCGCAGCCGCAACGGCCCTTCGAATTCCTGGGCAAGTGCCGAGGCGCCGCCAGCGAAGGCGGCCGCACTGCCGATACCCTGCGCGGCGCGGAAAATGTCGAACCAGATGATGTCCGGCGCCAGCATCGCGCCCAGCGACGCCAGGACATAGAGGGAGAGGCCGACGAGGAAGAGGCGCTTGCGCCCATGATTGTCGGCCAGAGCGCCCGACGCCATCAGGGTGGCGCCGAAGGTCAGCATGAAGGCGTTTGTCACCCAGTTGAGCTCGATCGGACTGCCGCCGAGATCGGCCGCGATACGCGACAGAGCGACGGCCGGACCGGTGAAGGTCAAGGGCATCGTCATCGCGGCAAGGCACACGGACAAGAGCACGAGCCATCTCTCGGCAGAGCCGGTTGTGGTCCTGGAAGTCATGGATTTCCCTATCTGAAACAGTACTCGCCGGTGGCCCGCGCCATTGCGGAGCCGGTCGTGATGACAAGATAGGTCGTCGGCATTTCAGGAAAAATGGTGTTATATCTCCTGGTATATCGGACTGAAACGCTCGAATGGAATGACGCAATGGATCGTCTCAACGGGCTCCTGGCCTTCGCCCGCACCGCCGAATTCGGCAGTTTCGTCGCCGCCGGGCGGGCGCTTGGCATCTCGGCTTCCGCTGTCGGCAAAAGTGTCGCCCGGCTCGAGCAGGAACTCGGCGTGCGGCTCCTGCAGCGCAGCACGCGGCGCATTGGCCTGACGGAAGAGGGCAAGCTGTTCAACGAGCGGGTGCGCCGCATCCTCGACGACATCGACGATGCCGAGGCGATGCTGTCGCAGACACGGGAAACACCGCGTGGGCGGCTGCGCATATCCACCCCGATCGTCACCTATCATCTGCTGCTGCCGGTGCTGTCGGAGTTCATGGCACGCTATCCCGAGATCGAGCTCGACATCGATTTCAACGACCGGATCGTCGACGTCATCGACGAGGGTATCGATGTCGCGATCCGCAGCGGCGAACTGCCGGATTCGCGCCTTGTGTCGAGACCCGTTGCGCCCTTTCGCATGCTGCTGTGCGCGGCGCCCTCCTACCTGGACCGCCATGGCGCCCCCAGCGTGCCGGCTGATCTCATCAGACATTTCGGCATAAACTTCCGCTTCCTGAACAGCGGCAGGCTGCTGGAGTGGCCGTTCACTACCGGAAGCGCCGAACCGCAGATCCGCTCGATGCTGACCTGCAACAACATGGAAGCCTTGAAGGGCGCCACGCTCGCCGGCCTCGGCATAGCTTGCATGCCGGATTTCCTGGTGCGCGAGGCGCTGCACGAAGACAGGCTGCGTACCGTCCTCGATGGTCATGTCGACGGCCGTGGCCAGTTCCGGATGCTGTGGCCCTCCAATCGCCATCTGTCGCCGAAGGTGCGCGTCTTCGTTGATTTCCTTCCCGAGCGACTTGCTGCGACAAGCGGCTCGTAGCCAACTCATCGAATAAATATGATTATTATTGTCATGTTTATGTGGAAACATCGGAGCGGCTGTGGCATGCCGCTGACGGTGAGGGTGCCGCGCGGCGCCTTGCCCGAACCGTTTCGAAGGACTTGAGCGATGGACCAACTTAGCGCGCAAACCCGGATCAGCGACGCGGCGATCAGATCGGTGATGGACCGGCTGCGCGCAGAGCACAGCGAATTCGAGATCGACACTGGCGTTGCCGACCAGTGGGAGCTCCGCCTCTACTACGGCTCGTTGAGCGCTACGCTCGATGATGAAAGCGTGCTGATCCGCGTCGCGGCGACAGACGAAACCTGCCTGTCCTACATGAAGATGACGGTCGCCGGCCATGTCGCCGAACATCTCGGCACGACCAAGGGCATCCATTGGCAAGGCGACGGCAGCGACGCCGGTACTCCGGTCTTCTTCCGCGAGATCACGGTGATGTCGTCGACGCGGATATCGGCGCATATGCAGCGCCTGCGCTTCGCCGGCAAGGATCTCGGCCGATTTAGCCATGGCGGCCTGCACATGCGGCTGCTGCTGCCGCCGCCTGGCCGCCGGCTGGTTTGGCCGACGATGGGCGCTGACGGCTTGATCGTCTGGCCTTCTGGCGACGATGCGCTTGCTGTGCGGGTCTACACGATCCGGGCGCTGGATGCCGCAAGCGGTTGGCTCGATGTCGATTTCGTGTTGCACCCCGGCCAGAACACGCCCGCCGCCACATTCGCGCAAAACGCACGGGCGGGAGACGTCATCGGCATGATCGGACCCGGCGGCGGCGACGCCCCGGTGGCGCAGACCTTGCTTCTGCTCGGCGACGACACCGCGCTGCCCGCCATCGGCAGGATTTTGGAGCATCTGCCGCCATCAACACGTGCCGAGGCGCTGATCGAGGTCGATAGCCCGGATGACCGAATAGCGCTGGCGCAAGGGGACAATATCGACATCACCTGGCTTTACCGGCGCGGCCTCGAGGCCGGCACCGCGGGCCTATTGTCGACCGCCTTGCGTGAGCGCAATCACATGGCGCTTGCCGACGGCCTGTACGTCTGGGCAAGTTGCGAATTCGGCGATTTCCGGGAGATACGCAAGATCGTGCGCAAGCAGTGGGGCCTGCCGCGCGACCGGCACCTGGTTACGGCCTACTGGCGTCGGGATGCGCATAGCGTGGGCGAGGGCGGCGAGGACTAGTCGCTGCTTATTGCCTGACGCTTCTGGCCACCAGCCGAGCGACGCTCGGGCCGACCAGCAGCACGATCAGGAAGCGTGCCGATTGCAGGGCCATGACGAAGGAGATGTCGACGTTCTGCGCGGCGGCGGCGATGATGGCGATGCTGTCCATGCCGCCGGGGCTGGTCGCCAGATAGGCGGTCAGCGGATCGATGCCCAGGAGATGGCTGATCAGGAAGGCAAGGCCGCCGCAAAAGGCGATCAGCGCCACGATCGAGGCGATGATCTGCGGCAATGCGCGCGTTGCATGGCGCAGGATCGCCGTTGTGAAGTTCAGGCCGATCGACCAGCCGACCATGGCGTAGCTGACGGCCAGCAGCCATTGCGGCAATTGCATCTCCACGCCCAAGCCAAGATGGACGACGGTGCCGAAGATAAAGGTGCCGAGGAAGAAGGGCGAGGGCAGCCGGAAAATCTTTCCCGACAGGCCGCCAACCAGCGCGATGCCGATGGTGGCGGCGAAGGCCTGGCGGTCGATCGGCGGAAACCAGACGATGGGCGGGATTTCGACGCCCGAGGTGTCGACCCACATCTTGGCAACGAGTGCTGCGGTCATCGAGACGAATATGACGCGCAGATATTGCATGAAAGCGACGAGGCGCTGGTCGGCACCGAAGGCACCGGCCATCAGCACCATGGCGGTGGCCGCACCCGGCGACGAGCCCCAGACGGCGGTGGTGCCGGGCAGGATGCGCCAGCGGCTGATCAGCCAGCCGAGCAGGCTGGAGGCAGTGACGGTCGCCACCACGACGCCTAAAAACAGCGGCCATTCCTGGTAGAAGACCGGAAAGATGTCGGCCGAGATCGAGCTGGCGACGAGGCAGCCGACGATCGCCTGGGCGGCGCCAAACAGAAGACGCGGCACACGCAC
>NZ_RZQI01000503.1:0-4419 GCF_003998335.1 Mesorhizobium sp. M7A.F.Ca.CA.002.05.1.1
GCGCTGATCCCTGTCGTCAACATCATCATGATCATCGTGCTGGGCGCACGCGGCAGCCGCTGGGCCTGGCAGAACCGCGCCTGGCGCGACGCGGAACAGTTTCGCAAGACGCAACGCAACTGGGCAATCGCCGGCCTTGCCGTCTGGGTTGTCGGGATTGGCGGCTGCGCGACGATGGTGGGCAGCATTCCCTACGTCCTGAAAGGCAGCGATGCCTACCACATGACGATGGACAGGCTTCGCGCCGACGACCGCGTCAAGGCGGCGTTGGGTGATGATTTGACCGACAGTTTCTGGGTCGGCGGCCATCTCAACGTCAATGCGAATGGGGCCGGCGACGCCCAGTTCGGCATTCCGGTCCACGGCGCCAAGGGCAAGGGCACGGCCTACTCGACCGCTGTCCGGACAGCCGGCACATGGAGCCTGCGCCTGCTGGTCGTCAGGGTCGAAGGAGCCGACGCGCCGATCGTGCTGATCAACGAAGATCATGTCCCGATCCCGAATGCTGCAATCGGAATATAGCAGGGCAAAACGCAAAGAAGCAGCCTAAACGCGGGCGCGAAGGCTGACAGTTCGGCCGGCTTTGTGGCCCAACAGTCGGGTGACCACTGCTGCGTTCCAGACAAGGAAATATGCTGAAAAGCCGGATGCTGTCTGACAGTATGCGCATGCGTTCATGTGGACCGGTGGCAATTTCATACAAGGGCACGCGCATATGGTGAGTTCCTTTCGTGCGGTCGTGGTCGGTGGCGGCTGTGTGGGTGCAGGCATTCTCTACGGCCTGGCAAAGCGCGGCTGGACCGATGTGGCATTGCTGGAGCGAACGCAGCTTACGGCCGGGTCGACATGGCATGCCGCGGGGCTCATCCCTTCTTACGCGCGCAGCCGCAATGTCGGCCGCATGATCGCCAGGTCGATCGAAATCTATGAGGGGCTGGAGGCGGAGACGGGCCAGAACGTCGGCTGGCACAAATGCGGCCAGCTGCGCATTGCCAACACGCGCGACAGGCTGGACGAGTACAGAAGCTACATGGACGTTGCCGAGGTCCAGGGTGTGCGGGCCCGGATCGTATCGCCCGCGGAAGCGCGAGAAATCTGGCCGCTGCTCGACAACAACAGCATGCTGGGTGCCCTTTATCATCCCGATGACGGCCACATTGCACCCGCCGATGTCACCCAGGCCATGGCCAAGGGTGCACGCGACCGTGGCGCGAAGATCCATCTCGATACCGAGGTTGTGGGCTTCGAACGCATGCCGAGCGGCGAGTGGAGGGTCAAGACCTCACGCGGCGAGATCGTCTGTGAACATGTCATCCTTGCAACAGGCAATTACGCCCGCCAGACCGGCGCCATGCTTGGCCTGGACATTCCCGCGATCCCGATCCTGCATCAGTACTGGATCACCGAGGCGGTCCCCGAAATTGTGGAACGCAAGCGGCTTGGTCTTCCGGAAATGCCGATCCTCAGGGACGAGGGTTACGAGGGCTATCTGCGCGAAGAAGGCGACGGGCTGATGTTCGGTCCCTACGAGCGCACCGAGCAGCTCAAGCTGTTCGCTGAAAACGGCGTCCCGGAATGGTTCGGCGCCGATCTGCTCGATGAGGATTTCGATGCCGTGTCCTGGAACTGGGAACGTGCGACCGAACTGGTCCCCGCGCTCGGACGCGCCGGCATCAAGCGGAATGTGCGAGGACCTTTCCAGATGACGGCCGATGAACTGCCGCTGATGGGACAGGCGTGGGGTCTGGAGAATGTCTGGCTCGCCGAAGGGGTGCCGGGAGGCATCCTTTGGGGCGGTGCGATTGGCTATTACCTCTCCGAACGGATCGTGGAGGGCGGCAACAGCATCGACACGACGGAGCTGGATCCCCGTCGGTTCGGCCACTATGCAAACAAAAACTGGACCCGGGCAAAGGTCCGGGAAGCCTGGGGCACCCACGCCGCACAGCACTATCCTGGCCAGGACATGCCGGCGGCGCGACCGCAGAAAACGGCCCCGTCCTATGATCGCCTAAGCCAGCTCGGCGCGGTGTGGGACGTGTTGAACGGCTGGGAGATGCCGAGCTGGTTTGCGCCTGCCGGTGTCGAAGCGCGCAATGTCTACAGCTGGCGCTGGACCCCCAAAGGGAACCACGTCGCCGCGGAGGTTCAGGCTGTCCGCCAGGCCGTTGGGCTGGTCGAGATGACTCCCATGACCAAGTTCGAGGTTAGCGGGCCGGGCGCCAAGGACTGGCTCGACGGAATCCTGGCCAACAGGCTGCCTCGTCCCGGTCGCGTAGCTCTTGCCCATCACCTGACGCCGGCCGGCTGCGTGCAGGCCGAATATGTGGTGGCGCGGCTGCAGAGCGAGCTGTTCTATCTCATATCGACGCCGCGCGCCGAGCGCTGGAACCTTGACGATCTCAGCCGGCTGTTGCCGAAGGACGGCAGCGTGCATCTGCGCAACGTCACGGAGGATCGCGGCAGCTTCACGGTGGTGGGGCCGAAGGCGCGCGACATATTGCAGCCGCTGACGGAGATCGACCTCTCCAATGAAGCCTTTCCATGGTTCAGCGTGCAGTCCGGCACCGTCGGCATGGCCAGCGACGTACGGCTCCTGCGCGTCAACTATTCGGGCGAACTGGGATGGGAACTCTATCATCCTCTCTGCTATCAGCGGCATTTGCTGGATGCGCTCCTGGCATCGGGAGAGGCACACGGGCTGAGGCTGGCCGGACTTCAAGCGCTGGAATCGCTTCGTCTCGATAAATCCTACCGCGCCATGTATCGCGACATGAACCCCGAATTGTCAGCCTGGGAAAGCGGCCTCGACCGATTCATCAGCCTCGACAAAGGGGACTTCATCGGCCGCGCGGCACTGGTCGCAAAACAGAAGCAGGTGACACGCCGGATCGCCACGTTGTCGATCGATACGGATGGTGCGAGCGCGTTCGCCTTCGAGGGCGTTTACCGCGAAGGCGAGCTCGTCGGCCACATCACCTCGGCGGGCTACTCCTACACTTTCGGTCACGACATCGCACTTGCGCTGTTGCCCCTGGCACTTGTGTCGCCCGGCACCGAGCTCGAGGTGTCCATCCTCGGCGAGCGCCGCGCGGCCAAGGTGATCGCCGACTCGCCCTATGATCCGGAAGGCGCCCGCGGGCGCATGTGAGGCATCCCGGAGTACAGTTCCGGGTTATCGATGTCTCAAAACGTGCTGCAGGGCAAAATGCAAAAACCGCGCTCCATCAGGAACGCGGCTTTGCCAGATACGCATGGCGCTTCGCTACGCAAACACTTTGCGAAACTTATGGCACTTGTCGAAACTTACGGGCTCCGGTACGCGAGACCTGATCCGGAGCGCCGGGCGGATGAGATATGTCCGCCTCGCAGTCCGTTTTATAGGGACATCGTTACCGCGGAGTTATCGAGAGCTTAAGCAAATCTAAATTTGCACTTTTTCCACCCAAGGAAACCGGAAAAATCCGGGGGTTACGCTGGGTTACCCCTGAGAAAATTAATTATGCCGGAGAAATCGACCCCGCCATGTCCCTGGGCGTTGAACAAGGCATAGAGCTGGGCTGCTTCGGCACCAAGCGGCGTTACAGCACCCGCACCATGCGCGGCTTCCTGGGACAATTTCAGGTCTTTCAGCATCAGTGCCGCTGCAAATCCTGGGTTGTAGTCCCTGTTTGCGGGCGAAGTCGGCACCGGCCCGGGCACCGGGCAGTAGGTGGTCAAGGACCAGCACTGGCCGGAGGAGGTCGAGGCGACGTCGAACAGCGCCTGGTGTGACAGGCCGAGCTTTTCCGCCAGCACGAAGGCTTCGGCGACACCGATCATCGAAATGCCGAGGATCATGTTGTTGCAGATCTTTGCCGCCTGGCCGGCGCCGTCGCCGCCGCAATGGACGATGCGACCGGCCATCGGCTTCAGGATCGGCTCGGCAGTTGCAAAGGCGTCATCGGAGCCTCCGGCCATGAAGGTCAGCGTGCCGGCCGCGGCACCGCCGGTGCCGCCCGAGACCGGTGCATCGATCGACGACAGCCCGTGCTTCCTGGCGACGGCATGGGCCTTGCGGGCTGACTCGACGTCGATGGTCGAGGAATCGATGAATAGTGCGCCCTTTTTCGCCTTGAGCGCTATGTCCTCATAGACCGACAGCACATGCTTGCCCGCAGGCAACATGGTGATCACCACGTCGGCATCCTTCACCGCGGCCAAGGCATTCGCCATGATCGTCACGCCTTGTTCTTTGGCGACGTTGAGGTTCTCCGGCACAAGGTCGAAACCATTCACCGCATGCCCCGCCTTGACCAGGTTGGCGGCCATCGGATTGCCCATGTTCCCTAGGCCGATGAAGGCGATCGTCATAGTGGTGCTCCGTGATTTGGGCTAACAGTAGGCAGTAGGCAGTAGGCAGTAGGCAGTAGGCCTGTC
>NZ_RZQI01000504.1:0-4411 GCF_003998335.1 Mesorhizobium sp. M7A.F.Ca.CA.002.05.1.1
CACCTTCGCCGAGAGCAAGGACACGCTGTCGGCGATGATCGATCAGGGCAAGACCCAGATCGGCGCCGACATGGCCGATATCGTCACCTCGACCTCCTCCATGCTCGAAGCCCGCGCCAGCGACTTCGCCGGACGCATGGAAGCCGCCCGTCACGTCGTGTCGCGTTCGTTCGACAGCGACATCCAGCGGCTCGCCGACGCCCGCGTCGGCATCGAGGAAGCCGTCGAGAACCACAGCAGGAAACTGTCCGAAAGCCGCGAGCGCATGGCCGCGGCCATGGAGGCCGACCTGGCGAAGTTCGCCGAGGGCCGCGCCGGCATCGATGCGGCGGTAACCAACCAGGTGCAGAAGCTGGCCGAAGGCCGCAGCCTGATCTCGCGCGCTCTCGAAGAGGACCTGCGCAAGGTCAATGAATCGCGGGCGGCCATCGATGCATCGCTCGGCAGCCATCTCGAAAGGCTGGAAGAAGGCCGCAACAGGCTCTCCACTGCCCTAAACGAAGACTCCGGGAAACTGGTGCAAGCTCGTACGATCATTGACGAAATGGTGGCCGGGCATGTTGGAAAGCTTGCCGAGGGCCGCAACATTCTGTCACGCGCCCTGGAGGCCGACCTCGGCAAACTGTCCGACAGCCGCGCCAGCATCGACGGTCTGGTCGCCGGTCAGGTCGAGAAGATCGCCGAGGGCCGCGCCGTGCTCGCCAAGGCGTTGGAAAACGACATCGTCGGCATCAAGAGCCTCATCGAAACCCATTCCGCCAAACTGGCGGAGGACCGCACGCAGCTTTCCCATTCGCTCGACAGCGATCTGTCCGGAATACGCGGCCTGATCGAAAGCCACTCGGGACGGCTGGCCGAGGACCGCGGCCTGCTGTCGCAGACGCTTGAGGCCGACCTTGCCAAGCTGGCTGAAAGCCGTTCGAGCATCGACGGTCTGGTCGCCGGTCAGGTCGAGAAGCTGGCGGAAGGCCGCGACATTCTCAAGCGCGCGCTGGAATCCGATCTGAACACGATCAAGGGCGTCATATCGAGCCAGTCGGAAAAGCTGGCCGAGGATCGCGGTCAGCTTTCCCGGGTCCTGGAAGCCGATCTGCAGAATGTGAACAGCGTCATCGCCGATCACATGAACAAGCTCGTCCAAGACCGCTCCGCCCTGTCGAGGGCCCTTGAGGATGACCTCGCCAAGCTGGCCGACAGCCGTTCCAGCATCGACGGGCTGGTTGCGGGTCAGGTCGAGAAGTTGTCCGAGGGCCGAGATATCCTGCGGCGTGCTCTGGAATCCGACCTCAATGCGATCAAGGGCACCATTGCCGATCAGTCGCAGAAACTGGTCGATGACCGAGCACAGTTCGCCCGGGCGCTCGAGGCTGATCTCGAAAGCGTCAACGGCTTGGTCAACAGCCATTCCGAAAGGCTCGTGCAGGACCGTTCGACGCTGTCGAAAGCGCTTGAAGCCGACCTCGAAAACGTCGGCGGCCTCGTCAACAGCCACGCGGAAAGGCTCGTCCAGGAGCGCTCGACCCTGTCGAAAGCGCTTGAGGACGATCTCGGCAAGCTGGCCGAGAGCCGCTCCAGCATCGATGGCCTGGTCGCCGGCCAGGTCGAGAAGCTCGCCGAGGGCCGCGATGTTCTCAAGCGCGCGCTGGAAGCCGACCTCGCCAAGCTGGCCGAAAGCCGCTCCAGCATCGACGGCCTGGTCGCCGGCCAGGTGGAGAAACTGGCCGAGGGTCGCGACATTCTCAAACGCGCCCTCGAAGCTGACCTGCAGAAGCTCACCGAAAGCCGCGGCGATATCGACAACATCATCGCCGGGCATGTCGGCAAGCTCGCCGAAGGCCGCAATATGCTGACCCTCGCGCTGGAAGACGATCTCGGCAAGCTGGCTGAGACCCGCAAGGATGTCGACCGCTCACTGTCGGGCCACATCGACCAGATTGCCGCCAGAAGCTCGGACATCTCTGCCGCTATCGCAGGCGATGTCGAGAAAATCGAGCAGGCATTCAGCCGCCAGACCGGCATCATCGAGGAGCGTGCCGGCACCATGGAGCGTGCGCTCTCGACAGGCGTAGACAACGTCCGCGCCGTGCTCGAGAAGAGCGCCGTGTTTGTCGCCGGCGCCCTGCGCGAAAAGGTGCTGGAAGTCACCAGCACCCTGCACGAGCAGGCCGGTGCCGCTTTCAGCGACGCCGACCGCAAGATCGCCGAGCGCGCCGAGCAGACGTCCGCCGCCCTGCTGGCGCGGGCCGAAGACATCGCCCGCACCTTCGAGGATGCAGACCGTCGCCTCCACGCTCGCGCCGAAGACACGTCCAACGCCTTGCTTGCCCGTGCCGACGATACGTCCAGCTCGCTGCTGGCCCGCGCGCATGAAACCGCCGATCAGCTGGCCGCTCGCGCAAGCGAGATCGCCGGCACCTTCGACGCCGCGGATCAGAAGCTGGCCGCCCGTGCCCAGGAAGCCGCCGATCAGCTGACTGCCCGGGCCCAGGACACCGCGGATCATCTGGCCGCCCGTGCAAGCGAGATTGCCGGCACGTTCGATGCGGCCGACCAGAAGCTGGTTGCCCGCGCTATCGAGACCGCCCAGTCGCTGGCCGCGCGTGCCGGCGACATCCTGCGCAACTTCGAAGGCGCCGACCAGCGGCTCGGCATGCGCATCGGCGAATCGGCCGAAGCGCTTGCCGCACGCGCGTCGGACCTTGGCCGCATTTTCGATGCCGCCGACCAGCAACTCGTCTCGCGCATCGCCGAAGGTTCGGAAGCGCTGTCGAGCCGTGCCTCGGAAATCGGCCGTATCTTCGACGAGGCGGATCAGCGTCTGGTGTCGCGCATCGCCAGCAGCACCTCCACGATCGGCGAGCATGCCGAGACGATCGTCGGTGCCTTTGCCGATACCGAGCAACGGGTTGCCGAACGCGCAAGGCGGACCGGCCAGGAGATGGCCGTGCACGCCCGCGAAATCGAGCAGGCGCTTGCCGGTGCGGACGAGCGTTTCGCGTCGAGTGCCGCGGCCGCGGCAGCCCGTGTCGAAGAGCAGGTCTCAGGCGTCGAGAACCGCCTCGCCTTCACAGCCGAGACGATGGGCCAGAAGCTCAACGAACAGGTGTCGAATGCCGAGGCGCAACTCGTCTCGCGCGCCAATGTGATCGCCGAGACCTTCACCGCGGTTGGCCAGCATATCGGCCAAAGCACCAACGATGCCGCCAAGACGATCGGCGCCAACACCCGCGAACTCAACACCATGCTCGCCGCACGTTCGGCCGAAATGTCGAAGATCCTCGACGAAACCGCACGGCCCCTGGTCGAGCGCTTCGCCCAGGGCGGCTCGGACCTGCAAAAGAGCATGGAAGAGGTCACCGAACGCGCCACCGAGAAGCTGCGCAGCGAGAATGCCGCGCTTGTCGACGCGCTCGCCAGCCGCACCGCCGAAACCTTGTCGGCGGTCGAAGGCGCCCGCTCGTCGCTGTCCGACAGCGTCGCTGATCTCATCGGCCGCATGACCAAGTCCAGCTCGCAGCTCGGCCAGCTGATCGATCAGGCCGCGGTCAATCTCGGCCAGGTCGATGAACGCCTGAGCGGCAGCACGCAAAGCTTCGCCGCCACCACGGAAAAAGCCGCGCAGACCTTCGCCAGCTCGGCACGTCTGGTCGATTCGAACACGACGAGGCTGACGGAACTGTCGTCGTCCACCTTGCGCGAGGTGGCGTCGATCGCCACCAAGTTCGACGAACACAGCCGCCTGCTGTCCAGCGCTTCGGACCTGCTGAGCTCGGCCCAGAGCAATCTCGAACACACGCTCGAACGGCAATCGTCGCTCGAAGACCTCGCTGTCGGCCTGGTCAAGAAGTCGGAAGATCTCGAAAGGGTCATGCGCTCGTTCGAAAATCTCGTCGGCCAGACGCTGCAGAACGCCGAAGGCAAGACGATGGAGTCGGCCGACAAGATCCGCAACGCCATCACCGACGTCGTCGATTCGGCAACCAAGCGCTTTGCCGATGCCACCGAGGAGATGCGGCGCACCGCCGGCTCGATCAAGAGCGAACTCGACCTGACCCGGGCCGAGCTCAAGAAGGGCGTCATCGAAATGCCCGAAGAGGCAAAGGAATCGACCTCGGCCATCCGCCGCGCCGTTTCCGAGCAGATCAACGCCCTGAAGGAGCTTTCGGACATCGTGGCCAAGTCCGGCCGCGGCGGTGACGGGTCCGAACCACGCAACCTGCGTCCGGCGCCGCAAGCGCCGGCCGCACGCGCTGCCGAGCCGCCGCGCCGCGCACCGGCACCGCAGCCGGACCTGCGCACGCCTCAGGCGCCCTTGGGCGGCCCTGCATTGCGCGGCACGCTCGACCTTGAGCGTCCTGCCGAGGCGGCACCGCGTCCGCGCGGCGATGCCAGCGCCCGCACGCCCCAGGGC
>NZ_RZQI01000505.1:0-2919 GCF_003998335.1 Mesorhizobium sp. M7A.F.Ca.CA.002.05.1.1
GGCCGACGAGCCCTGGGGCGTGCGCCGCTTCTATGTCCGCGATCCGTGCGGCCGGCTGGTCAACATTCTCTCGCGTCGGTGAAGGCAAGGCGCTGCAATTTGCGGGAGGCTGGCGGGGCAGAGGGGAGCGCGAAGGATCGCAAACGAACGAGGTTGTTCTTGATCGCTGCGTTACTCCTTGCGCACAACCGGCTTGGCGTTTAGCAAGGCCGCGGTTCAAATTCTTTCCAGGACGGTTCCTCCATGGCAACGAAGCATCTTTTCCTGCTCCCCGGTGACGGCATCGGTCCCGAGGCCATGGCCGAGGTCAAGAAACTGATCGCGGTCATGAACGACAAGCTCGGCAGCGGTTTTGCCACCGATGAGGGGCTGGTCGGCGGCTGCGCCTATGACGCGCATGGCGCGGCGATCTCCGATGCCGACATGGAAAAGGCGATGGCGGCCGACGCGGTGCTGTTCGGCGCCGTCGGCGGTCCCAAATGGGATGCGGTGCCCTACGAGGTGCGCCCTGAGGCCGGCCTGCTGCGCCTGCGCAAGGACATGGAGCTGTTTGCCAACCTTCGCCCGGCCATCTGCTATCCGGCGCTGGCGGCGTCCTCCTCGCTCAAGCAGGAGGTGGTCGAAGGCCTCGACATATTGATCGTGCGCGAGCTGACCGGCGGCGTCTATTTCGGCGAGCCCAAGCAGATCATCGATCTCGGCAACGGCCAGAAGCGCGGCATCGACACGCAGGTCTACGACACGTTCGAGATCGAGCGCATTTCGGGCGTCGCTTTCGAACTGGCACGCACGCGCAAGAACCGTGTCACTTCGATGGAAAAGCGCAATGTGATGAAGTCGGGCGTGTTGTGGAACGAGGTCGTCACCCAGACCCACAAGGCGCGCTATTCCGACGTCAAGCTCGACCACATGCTGGCCGATGCCGGCGGCATGCAGCTGGTGCGCTGGCCAAAACAGTTCGACGTCATTGTCACCGACAATCTGTTCGGCGACATGCTGTCCGACATTGCCGCCATGCTGACCGGCTCGATCGGCATGCTGCCGTCGGCCTCGCTCGGCGCGCCTGACGTGAAGACCAAGAAGCGCAAGGCGCTTTACGAGCCGGTGCACGGTTCAGCCCCCGACATAGCCGGCAAGGGCATCGCCAACCCGATCGCCATGATCGCTTCCTTCGCCATGTGCCTGCGCTATTCCTTCGGCATGGTCGATGAAGCCGACCGTGTCGAAAGCGCGATCGCCGCCGTGCTCGACGAAGGCCTGCGGACGAAAGACATCATGTCCGATGGCATGACCGAGGTCGGTACGGTTCAGATGGGCGACGCGATCATCGCCAAATTCCTGGGCTGATTCCGTGACGGTCGACGTCCGCTGGGCGACGATCGAGGACGCGACGGCACTCGCGGCCATATTGTGCGAGATGGCGGAGCATTACCGGCAGCCGCCTCTCGATGCTGACCGGGCCCTGTCTGCTGCACGCAAATGGCTTGGCGAGGAAAGCCCGGCCTATCCGCATTTCGCGCTCGCCTTCGTCGACGGCGAAGTCAGCGGCCTGGCGTCGGTGGCGATCGCGCATCCCGGTATCGATCTCGAGCGGCTGCTGTTCCTCAAGGATCTGTTCGTATGCGAGAAGGTTCGCAACGCCGGCGTCGGCCGGGCGCTGATCGGCTTTCTCGCCGATCATTGCCTGCGCGAAGGCATCGGCCGCATCGACCTGACCACCGAGGACTGGAACGAGGGCGCGCTGCGCTTCTACGACCGGCTTGGCGCCGAGCGCCACGGCCAGAAGGTCTTTCTCAGGCTTTCAGGCGAAGCGCTGAAGGCGGCTAGATCCTGACGCCTGCCGGCACCGGTCCCCAAGGGTTTTCGCCCACCTGGGACGGCAGAAGTCCGAAGACCAGCAAGGCAATGCTGCCAATGGGAGTTATGAAGCCCAGAAGTGCAAACCAGCCGCTCAGACCCGCGTCATGCACACGCCGCACGACGAGCGCAATCGACGGCAGGATCAATCCCGAAAAGAAAAGAAGGAAGGGTATGAGCCCTATGGCCCTCATCGGCGTCCTGTCCGCATTGGTTTTGAAGCCATTGAACGCCAGGTCAACGAGTATTCCGAAGCCTAGAAGCGCCAATATCCCGAGGGTGTAGAATAGCCAGAAGGCCCAGAATTCCTTGCGGCGGGCGCGACCTTTGAAATTGCTATAGTCCGCAATTATCGCGCGCCAGAAGTAAGCCCACAGACCCATGGAATAGGCGGGCCTGCTCTCGGCCGAACGGCGTGGCTGGCCCGTGCTTGGCGATGGCGCTGTCGGGGTGACGGCGACTATATCGTGCGCCGTACCGTCCTCCGGTTGAAACTCGACAAGGGTGCCCCTGGCGAGGGTCACTTCATGGCTCACATCGTCACGGGCAAAGATATAACGCTTGCTGTCGATTCCGTCGATGTAGCCGTAGTCCTGATCCTGATCGTAGTGGAATATCGTGCCACGCATGTTTCTCCCCCGCGTTGCGCAAATACTACCCAGGGTTGTTTGTGATTGCAATACACGTGGCGGCTAAATCCTGACACCCGCCGGCACCGGCCCCCACTGGTTTTCCCGGGCCTGCGTCGGGATCAGCGCGAAGACCAGGATGATCAGGCTGCCGATGGTCGGGATCAGGATCAGCAGGCAGAGCCAGCCTGACAGGCCGATGTCGTGCAGCCGGCGCACGATCATGCCGAGGCTGGGAAGAATTGTCGCCAGCAGGAACGTGCCGCACAACCCGACCGTTATCGCGCCCGAAATATCACTGTCGAAACCGCCCATATCCATATCGGTGTACAGGCCGATGCCGCCGATGATCAGCAGGCAAACCGTCCAGAACAGGCAGTAGCCCCAATATTCCTTGCGGCGGGCGCGTCCGGCGAAATTGAAATAGTTCTGC
>NZ_RZQI01000505.1:2929-4408 GCF_003998335.1 Mesorhizobium sp. M7A.F.Ca.CA.002.05.1.1
AGATCGCCGGGCTCGGCTATCTCGGAAGATCGACCGAAATGCTGCGCAGCGGGCGGGACCACTGCGGACGGAACGCTGGCCTGGGCCGGTGCGGCTTTGACGCTGGGATTGGCGGCGGAGGGAGCGGCAGTCGGAGCGGTGATCGAAAAAACGTCGCGCGCCTGGCCGCCACCCGGCTGGAACTCGACGGCCGCGCCCTTCCGCATAGCAGTTTCCCGGCGCAGGTTCTCGCGGGTGAAGGTGTAACGGTTGCCGTCGGCCCCGGATATGAAGCCGAAGCCCTGGATCTCGTCATAGTGAAGTACTTCGCCGCGCATTTGCCACCCCCGCTCGCCACGTCCCGGCCGAAGGTGGCACAGGGCCGGGCCGATGGGCAAGACGGCCAGCATGGCTACCGTCTTCGCGGCAAATGAAGCATAAGGCATCGAGTGCAACCGCCTTCGACAGAAGCAGAACATGACAGTCGAGAGTCCTGACAGTAAAACCGTGATTGAAGATGGAGGGGAAAGAAGACCTCCCAGGCTGGCCATCGACGCCACCGGCCTGACGTTCTGGCCGTCCGGCCAGGGACTTGTCGGCATCCCGCGGGTGGAAAGCTTTCTCGTCAGCGCAGCCCTGGCCGATCCCGACCCTAGCGTGGAGGTGGTGGCGTTCCGACCGTGGGAAGGCCGGTTTCGCCCCCTCGCTCCTTTCGAGCAGGACCATGTCGCGACGGGCGAGATTTCACCCTGGCGCCTCAAACGATGGCCTGGGAGACGTACGGCGATGTCGCAGGCCCTCGAAGCGGTGAGGCAGCAGCCATGGGGCAAGCGCGACGCCGACCGCCATCTCGCCAAGACGGTGACCCATGGCCGCAAAGGGATTGCCTATTCAGGCGACGAGGTTGCTGATCAGGGCCTATCGTCTGTACCAGCGGGCGCGGATCCGGTCGGCCCCGCGTCAGGTTCCAAGCCAACCGAACGAGACCGAACGCGGCTTTGTCCTGATCAGCCATCACATTCTGACCGGTGACGATCGAGCCGCCCTTTCCGGGCGCGCCGGTGGCCTTGCGTTTCTTTGCCACGACCTCATCCCGACACTGCGCCCCGACATGGTTGGTATGAGCCCTGGCGAGGCTCGCTACGGGTCATATCTCGAGCACCTCGTGCGTTCCGGCGCGCCGGCATTTTGTGCATCCGACGAAGTTGGTGCGACGCTGACCGACCATATGCAACAGGCAGGCGTCACACAGCCGGTGGTATACCGGTTTCCGATGCCTTCCATCCTGTACGAGACGGCTTCGCGCATCGGCCAGACTTCGCGCATCGAGGCCGACGAGCCGTTCGTGCTCTATTGCTCGACCATCGAGGTGCGCAAGAACCACATCCTGCTGGCACGGATATGGCAGCAGGCGCTCGACGAGGGCGTCAAGCTGCCGCGGCTCGTCTGCGCCGGGCGCTGGGGCTGGATGATCGATCCGCTGCGCGCCTATCTCAAGGC
>NZ_RZQI01000506.1:0-4406 GCF_003998335.1 Mesorhizobium sp. M7A.F.Ca.CA.002.05.1.1
GTCAACATCCTGACCCACTGCAATGCCGGCTGGCTGGCCACGGTCGACTACGGCACCGCCACGGCGCCGATCTACCTGGCCACAGAAGCCGGCATTCCGGTCCATGTCTATGTCGATGAAACGCGGCCGCGCAACCAGGGCGCACAGCTGACCGCCTGGGAGATGGCCGGGCACGGCGTGCCGCACACACTGATCGTCGACAATGCCGGCGGCCATCTGATGCAGCGCGGCGCAATCGACATGGTCATCGTCGGCACCGACCGCACAACGGCCGACGGCGATGTCTGCAACAAGATCGGCACCTATCTGAAGGCGCTCGCCGCCGCCGACAATGACGTGCCGTTCTATGTCGCGCTACCGTCGCCGACCATCGACTGGACGGTACATGACGGACTGGCCGAGATCCCGATCGAGCAGCGCTCGGCCGACGAGGTCTCGCTGGTCTGGGGCAAGACCGCTGCCGGCGAGATTGCCCAGGTTCGCATTTCGCCGGAGACGACGCCTGCGGCCAACCCGGCCTTCGATGTGACGCCGGCGCGACTGGTCACCGGCTTGATCACCGAGCGCGGCGTTGCCAAGGCATCGCGCGAGGGATTGAAGGCGATGTTCCCCGAGCGGGCGTAGCCCACGTCCCTAGTACAGAGGCTCCGCCATATGCTTCGGGGTCGGCCACGTCTCGGTAATGCCCGGCTGCACCGGCCGCTCCAGATAGGTCGATAAAACCACATAGCTGCGCGTCGAGGTGACCCCCGGCGTTTCGTACAGGCGCGCCAAAAGGCCTTCGAGTGCTCTGGTGTCTTCCGTGCGGACCTTCAGCAGCATGCAGGTGTCGCCGGCGACCGTATGGATCTCCTCGACTTCGGGATATTGCGAGACCGCCATCAGCTCCGGCGTCTTTCCCCAGCCCCTGGTGTCGATATGGACAAAGGCAAGCAAAGGCTTTTTCACCGCCCGGGGATCGATGATGGCGACTGTGTTGCGGATGGCGCCGCTGCGACGGAGCCGTTTGACCCGCTCATGCGCTGCGGGTGGCGACAAGCCGACGCGATCGCCGAGTTCGGCGTAGCTGATCGTGGCGTCATCGACCAGGACACCTAATATTCTTCGGTCTGTCGCGTCGAGATCGCGGGCCGCGGGCCTGTTCTGCAGAATGCCATCTGTTTCTTCATCCATGGCGAAATTCCGGGTTCTCCGCTGAATGGAATACGGCCATTATGCTGATATGTCGAACATTGATCAAGTTGCGCCATTGACTGCCCGAGCCCCGATCCCGGCGCTTGCCTATCTGCTGACCGGATGCATCGCTGTCATCGGCTCGAACTCGCTTGTGCTGGGTCCGATCGCACCGGCTGTCGCCTCGTCGTTCGGAACCAGCGTGCCGGCCGTGATGATTGCGGCGGCAGCGTTCGGCCTTGGCACCTCCGCAAGCGCCCTGTTCCTTGCGCGCTACATCGACCGGCTCGGTGCTCGCAGGATGCTGCAGAGCGCACTGTTGCTGTTGGCATTGGCGCTGGTCGCAAGTGCCGCTGCACCCACGGTGACCATGCTGGTCTCCGCACAGCTGCTGGCCGGCATCGCTGCCGGCATCGCCATGCCCGCGATCTATGCCAGCGCCGCAGCCATTGCCCCACCGGGCAGGGAGAGCGGCACGATCGGCGTCGTCCTGACTGGATGGACGCTCAGCATGGTCGCCGGCGTTTCGCTTTCGGCCGTGCTTGCCGATCTTGTGCATTGGCGCGCCGTTTTCGCAGCGGTCGCGGTGCTTGCGGCCCTTGCATGGATGGGGCTGACAGTGACGTCGCTCAGCGACATCAGGAAGGCCGGACCGGCGCCCGCCCCGCTGGAAGCGCTCGGCATTCCCGGAATCCTGCCGCTGCTGGTGGCGTGCGCGGCCTTCATGACTTCGTTCTACGGCGTCTATGGCTATCTCGGCGACCATCTTCATGTCGGGCTGGGACAGCCGGTGAGCGCCAATGGCCTGGCGGCGCTTGCCTACGGCATAGGCTTCGGGACGGCTGCTCTGCTCGACGGCGTCATCGACAGACTGGGTGCGCGGCGCGTAATGCCGTTCGCCTATCTTCTGGTCGCAGTCGTCTATGTCGCGATGGCGGCGACGAGCGGCAGTTTCGGGCTGACCTTGACCATGGTGGCAATCTGGGGACTGGCCAATCATTTCGGCCTGAATGTCCTGGTAATGCGCCTGTCTGCGCTCGATCCCTCGCGGCGCGGCACGATCATGGGCCTGAACAGTGCGGTGACTTACCTCGCGGTCTTCGTCGGCACCACCAGCTTCGGGCCGCTCTACTCCAGCTTTGGTTTTGCCACCTGCGCAATGGTCGCAGCATCGCTGATGCTGATCGCCGCATCGGCGGCGGCGTGGCGCACGCGATAATCGAACGGACTTGGCCCAACCTTCTCACGGTTGACAGCAGCGCCCTGCCCTTTCATACAAAGCCGTTAATGTTCTCAGGGCGGGGTGAAAGTCCCCACCGGCGGTAAGGACTCTTAGTTGCGCATGATTCCTTTCCGAAAACCGTTCCGGTTTTCGGGGTCATGCGCGGGCCCAAGCCCGCGAGCGCTTTCCGGTTTCGGAAAGGTCAGCAGATCCGGTGTGATTCCGGAGCCGACGGTTAGAGTCCGGATGGAAGAGAACGAAACGGAAGCCGGCCCGCTCTTCGCGGGCTTAATCCGTATCGTGCGTCCTGATTCTGGTTCGAAACGGAAGGATGGGCCCATGAATCAGCATTCCCATAAAGACTACGAAAAGACTCGCATCGCCGTTATCCGCGCGCGCTGGCATGCCGACATCGTCGACCAGTGCGTGCAGGCCTTCGAAGCGGCACTGGCTGACATCGGAGGCGAGCGCTTCACCGTTGACGTCTTCGACGTGCCGGGCGCCTATGAAATCCCCCTGCATGCCAAGACCCTGGCCGGGACCGGCCGCTATGCCGCGATCCTCGGCACCGCTTTTGTCGTCAATGGCGGCATCTACCGGCATGAATTCGTCGCCAGCGCGGTGCTCGACGGCATGATGAACGCGCAGTTGTCGACCGGCGTGCCGGTGCTGTCGGCGGTGCTCACCCCGCACAACTACCACGACAGCGCCGAGCACCACCGCTTCTTCTTTGAGCACTTCACCATCAAGGGCAAGGAGGCGGCCAATGCCTGCGTGCAGATCCTGGCGGCGCGGGAGTTGATCGCGGCTTAAGTCACCAAAACGGCCGGATTTCAGCCCTGCAACAAGAATTGCGATCGAGAAGAGCTCTGAAGGTTGCGGTTCCGTTGAAATCCCGCCAGAAGCATCAAGGGCCGACCGGCAACCGGCCGGCCCGCGACGTTGCGCTTGAAACCAGATACGGGAGACTATTGGGTGGCTCGCATAACACTGAGACAATTGCTCGACCACGCCGCCGAATACGGCTACGGCGTGCCCGCTTTCAACATGAACAATATGGAACAGGGCCTCGCCATCATGGAGGCCGCCGAGGAGACCAAGTCGCCGGTCATCCTGCAGGCCAGCCGCGGCGCGCGCGCCTATGCCAATGACGTGGTGCTGGCCAAGCTGATCGACGCGCTGGTCGAAATCCATCCCGACATTCCGGTCTGCATGCATCTCGACCATGGCAACAACGAAGCCACCTGCGTCACCGCGATCCAGTACGGCTTCACCTCGGTCATGATGGACGGGTCGCTGAAGGAAGACGGCAAGACGCCGGCCGACTACGCCTACAATTCCGGCATCACCAAGCGCGTCGTCGACATGGCGCATTGGGGCGGCGTGTCCGTCGAAGGCGAGATCGGCGTGCTCGGCTCGCTGGAGAGCGGCGGCGGCGAGCAGGAAGACGGCCACGGCGTCGAAGGCGCGATCAGCCACGACCAGCTTTTGACCGATCCGGAACAGGCGGTGGAATTCGTCAAGGACACCCATGTCGATGCGCTGGCGGTTGCCATGGGCACCAGCCATGGCGCCTACAAATTCTCGCGCAAGCCGGACGGCGCGGTGCTGGCCATGAACGTCATCGAGGAGATCCACCGCCGCCTGCCGAACATGCATCTGGTCATGCACGGCTCGTCCTCGGTGCCCGAGGACCTGCAGGAGATCATCAACAAATATGGCGGCCAGATGAAGCCGACCTGGGGCGTGCCGGTCGAGGAAATCCAGCGCGGCATCAAGCACGGCGTGCGCAAGATCAACATCGACACCGACAACCGCATGGCGCTGACCGGCGCGATCCGCAAGGTGCTGACCGAGAACCCGAGCGAGTTCGATCCGCGCAAATATTTGACACCGGCCATGGCCGCCATGCGCAAGCTCTGCAAGGAGCGCTTCGAACAGTTCGGCACCGCCGGCAACGCGCAGAAGATCAAGCCGCTGCCGGTCGCCGAAATGGCCAAGCGCTATAAGT
>NZ_RZQI01000507.1:0-4405 GCF_003998335.1 Mesorhizobium sp. M7A.F.Ca.CA.002.05.1.1
GCGGTCAGCCGCTCGGTCTTGTTGAGGATGTCGAGCGTGATCGTGGTGCCGGCCAGCCCCTCCTTGGCGATCATGTCGCGGGCGCGGTCCGGATCGAAATCGAAGAGGTTCTTCTCGCGATGGCCAGGCAGACCGGGCGCGATGATGCCGGTGGCCGTGGCGGCCGCACCGAAATAGGCAGCGTCGACCACCGCCTTGCGGTCCACGGCGTACTGAACCGCGCGGCGCATGTTCGGATTGTTGAAGGGAGCGACATCCTGGTTCATGCCGAGCCAGACAAAGGCCAGCGAAGGCTTCTCGACGACGGTCGTCTTTGGCGGCGGTGTCTGCTTCAGCCGCGAGATCGAGGAGACCGCGGTCCAGGTGTAGTCGAGGTCGCCGGCCTCATAGCCAAGTTCGGCGGTCTTCTCATCCTCGATCGGATGGATGTGGATTTCCGCGAAGGCGCCCTGCTCGTACTTCCAGTCGGGATTGCGCACCAGCACCGTGCGCTGCTTGGGCAGCCATTCCTTCAGGATGTAGGGGCCCGACTGGGCCACCGGCTTGACGCCCATCTTGCCGCCGAGCTCGGTGATGGCGCGCTTCGACAGGATGGTGCCGGACGGCGTCGGCAAGGTCGACGTCCACAGCGGCGCGAAGGCCTGCTTCAGGTGGATCAGCCCCGACAGCTTGTCCTTGACCTCGACTTCCTTGAGCGTTGCCCAGTCGCCGGAATAGGGGCTTTTGTTGGCGGGGTCGGCGATGCGTTCGATCGAAAACTTGACGTCTTCCGCCGTCATCTGGCCGTAGCCGTCTGTGAAACCGATATTGTCGCGCAGCTGGAAGGCGACGGTCAGCGGGTCGAGCTGCTTGATCGTTTCCGCCGCCATCGGCCGCCAGCCCCAGCTATCGCCCGGCGTGGTGACGACGAGGCCGGCGAAGATGACGCTGGTGATGTCGCCTTCAGGCGCCGCCAGCCGGAAGCAAGGGTCGAGCGTCTGGATGTCGGCGTAGGATCGCACCTTGAGGATCGGCCCGTCGCTCGACCAGGAAACTTTTGGATTGACCATTGAGGCGAGGCCGAAAGCGCCGGCTCCGGCGAGCAGGCTGCGGCGCGAAACCCTGGTGTCGGCTAGAATGGACATGCTCTACCCCTCTGCTGTTTTCGTTGTTTTGCTTTCCAGCCGTTGGCCATTCTCCAAGCCGGGCCGAATGTGTCTGTCAGCTAAAACTGCTAATAATAGACATCTATGTCTAGCGAAAATTTTGCCGGCATGTCCGAATCTTGGAGACGGACGATCTTGCGGGAAATCTCGATATCCGATCCGACCCCGCCGCTACGTCGGCATGGGCAAGCGGCTAAGCGCGAAATGTGATCGCGCACACGGTGCGGCCTGGCCCGCTATTCGGTGGGGCCTGGATCAAGAGCTGGAGCGGAGACGCGCTCTCCGCTACCTTCACTTCCAGATTTCGGCCGCCAGGCGCACGAAATTGCCGCCCAGGACGTTGCGCACGGTCTGCTCGGACTGGCCGCGGCGCAGAAGCACATCGGTCAGTTCGCGCATCTGGCCGGGAGCCGCGTAGGTCGTCGCCCCTTCCGGATATTCGCTCTTGGGCCAGAATTGCGGATTGTCGGAAATGATGCGGTCGATGCCTTTGACATCAACCGGAAAGGCGTAGTCCAGTCCGATGCCGACATGATTTGGGCCAGCCAGGTCGACGAGATATTCGATGTGGTCAGCCAGCCTGTCCGAGTCCGTCCGCCCTTCTCCCAGGAAACGATTGAGCCCGACAATCGCGACGATGCCGCCGGTGCGCGCGCAGGCCTTTATCTGCTCGTCGGTGATGTTGCGGCCATGGCCGCACAGGGCCTTGGCGTTGGAGTGCGAGAAGATGACAGGGCGGTTCGAGTATTCCATCACCTCCATCGAGGTGCGGTAGCCGGTGTGGGTGACGTCGACGAACATGCCGAGACGGTTCATCTCGTCGATGACCTCGCGGCCGAATGCCGTCAGGCTGGTCTCGACATCGTGGCAACCGCCGCCGGCGAGGTTGTTCCTGTTGTAGGCGAACAGGATCTGGCGCACACCCAGATGGTGATAGAACTCGACCATTTCGATGCGGCCGTCGAGCGCGTTCATGCCCTCAATGTCGAAGGTGATCGCCAGTTTGCCCTCGAGCTTGGCCTTGCGGATTTCCGCGACGGAGGAGACCAGCGTGTAGTGCTCGGGATTGGCAAGGATCCAGTGACGGAAATTTGCGAGCGTCCGCACTGTCTGCTCCCAGGGCAACAGGTCGAAGCCGACATCGATTGACAGATAGTCGATGCCGGCGTCGCGCCAGATCTGCAGATTGTTCAGGTCCGCAGCCGGATCCGGCATGAAGCCGGAATGCGCGTCCCATATGATTTCACTGTCGAAAATGGCCTTGGCGGCAGTCGAAACGCTCACTTTTTTCCTCGCTCTCTCGGCAACACCAACAACGGAAGGCCAGATCAAGCGGCGTTCCGGATGTGTGATCCAGATGCAGTGCGCATCAAGTATCAGGCCACAGACACATGTGTCTAGACAGCTCCGAACGGGCCTGTATGGTCGCCGTCGCTGCATGTCGCTCCGACCGGGCCATCGGCAAAAGGGAGAACAAAGATGAGCTCAAACGGAAGCCATGGCGGGAGCGATAGCAGGCATATCGCCGTGATCGGCGGCGGTATTATCGGCTGCAGCGCGGCTTTCCATTTGCTGCGGTCCGGCGTGCGCCGGGTGACGGTCATCGATGCGGGTCAGCCGGGTGCCGCGACCACCAGCGCCGGCGCGGGCTTCGTCTCCCATTGGTCCGCCGGCATGATCCCGCTCGGTGAAGAAGGCCTTCAACTGCAGCAATATGGCCTCGATTTCTATCGCAGGCTGCACGAGGTCGGCGTCGAGATCGGTTATCGGCCAAACGGCACCTTGATCATGGCGCTGACCGAGGATGGGCGCGAGCGTTTCGTCCGACCGGTGCTGGACTCACCCTATGCCCCGCCGGAAATGCAGGATTTGAACGCCGCGCAGATCGGCCAGAAGATGCAGGGCCTCATCGATCCGGCGCGGGTCCATTCGGCCGCCTACAATCCGCATGGCATCCAGCTCGACACCAAGCTGGCGATGGGGGTACTGACCGGCCAGATCAGCGAGCTCGGCGGTGTTTTTCGCAGCGGCACACGCGTAACGGCCGTCCATGATGCCGGTGACCGGGTGACCATCGAGACCGATCAGGGCAGCCTTGAGGCTGACGGCGTGATCGTTGCCGCCGGCGCCTGGAACAACCAGGTCATATCAGGCCTCGGCTGGAAGTTGCCGCTGCTGCGCGTCGTCGCAACGCGCATCGTCACCGACGATCGTGGGCTGCCGTCGACCATTCCCACGGTCCAATGCCGCGAATTGCGGCTGTGGCTGCGCGAAACATTCGGCGCCGTCATGTGGGGAACCGGCCGGCATTACAAACCTCTCTACAAGACCGACGACAACGAGATCGAACCTGGCCAGCCGCACAATATCGAGCTGATGCGGGAGACCTCCGAGCAGGAGCTTGCCGAGTTGCAGACTGTGTTCCCGCCGCTGCGCGGTTCGACGATCGCGAGCTGGGCGCAAGGCGTGCCGTGCTACACGCCCGACAACGGCCTTGTCGTCGGCAAGGTGCCCGGCAGCGACAATGTCGTGGTCGTCGGCGGCGACAATGAGAGCGGCGTCACCCATGGACCGGGTCTTGGCCGGCTATCCTGCGAACTGGTCCTCGGGCACACCCCGTTCGTTTCCGCCGAGCGGTTCCGTGTCGATCGCTACGCCTCCGATGCCTTCAAGTCGGAGGCCGAGATCGAGGCCGCCATGCCGGCCTGGGGCGCGCGTCATGAAGCGTCGCGGTTTGGTCGCGAGGCCTGATCTGTTAGCTGTCGCCGACGCTGGCCAGCAGCGCCTGCGCCACCGCCCTGACCACCGGGCCGGCATTCTTCCTCATGACGATGTGGAAGGAGCCGGCGTGGCGACGCGAGGTTTTCGTCAGCCGGACGAGCTGGCCGCGGCGCAGATGCTCATCGGCAAATCCCGCCCAGGCGAGTGCCGCGCCGCGCCCGGCGATGGTTTCGTGGATCATCGACATGTAGCTGGTGAACCGAGGTCCGTCGAGTTTCCGGTCGGTTCCGATCCATGATTGCCAACTGTCGATCGCGCCGGGCGGCGTCACCTGATGCAGCAGCGGCACCGCCATGAAAGCCTCGGGGTCTTCCGAGGCGAGCGCCGGATAACGCGCCAGGAACGCCGGCGCGCAGACCGGGAACCATTCACCGTCGAGCAGTTTTTCGGTCACGAATTCGGGCCATTGCCCGGCTTCGCCGAAACGGATCGACAATGCCACTTCAGGATGATCGAAATCCCTGTAATCGGTGGATGTC